>NZ_JBAWTG010000054.1:0-35508 GCF_037106235.1 Methylobacterium nigriterrae
GCGTCGCCTTCGACCTCGACGAGCGACCCGTCGAGTGGCGCCTCTCAACCTGCCTCACCGAGCACGTCCACTACCAATCCATCCTGCGCTGATCCGAGCAGACCGCTCGGGCAGGCCGCTGCGCAGGCGCGCGGCGCAAGCCTGGCGCGCCGGGAGCGGCTGGGCCGGTTCCGTTCCGCTATCGCTCCGATCCGGTCGAGCGGGCTGCACCCGTGGGCCGCGAGGGGGCGAGCGGCCCGGCGAGCAGCGCCTCGACCTCCGCCCGGCAGGTGCAGAGGCCGGCGCCCTGCCGGAGGTCCTCGGCCAGGCGCTCGTCATCGCAGGGCAGGCGCATGCCGGCGACCACGTAACCGCAGGACGAGGCCTCGAGGATCGCGGCGAGCAGGGCGGCCTCCAGATCCGGCCCAGCCCGGTGCGGCTCGGAGACGAGGGCGAGACAGAGCCCGACGAGCATCCCGCGCTCGAACTCCGTCGCTGAGGCCGGCAGGCGGCTCGGGGCCTGGATCGCGAGGGCCTGGCGCTCGACCGGGGAAAGCCCGCCGCTGCACGCTGCGATCTCGGCAGCCGCCTCGACGATCAGCGGGATCCTGAGATGCGAGCGGCCATCGAGACGCAGCGGAAACAGGCGGCGGCTCAGCTCCTCTGCACCCATGCGCCGATCTCCATCAGGCCATCCCGATCCCCTCGCGCGCCGGCCTTCCGTGCGGTCGCGGACATCGACGGCCGGGCTCAGGGGCCGTTGCGCTTCGGCGGCCGATAGGCTTCCGACGGCAGATCCGGCGAGAGGCTCTCCCCTGTCCCGCGCCCGGGCGCCGGGCTCGGGGTCAGGTTCGTCCCCGGCTGTGGCTCCGGCGGCTTCAGACCGTCCGTGATGAAGCGCTGGGGACCGGCGGGCGGGACGGTGGGCGAAGGCGGCGCGGCCTGCTGGCCGGTCTCCGGCGCCGGCGGGACGATGTAGCGCCGTCCCGCATCGGTCGTGCCGGGGGCGGGCGCGGCTGGCGGCGGCGCCGCAGGGGGTGGAACAGCGCGCTCGACAGGCGGCCGCGGGCGCTCGACGCTCCTGCGAACCGGCGGCGCGGCCTGCCGCGGTGCGGGCGGCAGACGCAGCCGCGGCCTTTCCGGAAGGGTGGTGGGAGGCAGGCGGGTCTCCTCGCGGGCGGCGATCGCGCTGCCTGTCGGCAGGGCGATCACCATCCGCTCCACGGCCTGCACGAGATCGGCCAGGCTCGCGCTCTCCGTACGGCACAGCCGGATCCGCAGCGAGAGGGCCCTGCGCCCGGCCATCGGAACGGAGAGCGGCCCGAACAGGCCCGGCCTGCCGTCCCCGCGCGACCCTCCGGCCGAGGACCGCTCGAACCATTGCCACGCGTAGAGGCAGTCGGCACCGAGCGCGAGCCCGATCGGCCCGTAGGCATTGCGGCGCGGGCTCGCGACAACGCGCATCACCTGCCCGGGAAAGCGGGCCGCGAGCTCGCCCTCGATGCCGAGCTGGTTCGGCTTGGCGAGCCGCGGCGGGAAGGCGAGCAGCAGGTCGCCGGTCTCGTTGCGCAAGCCCACCTCGGCGCCGTTGCGGCCGTCACCGCCCGCGAAGCGGATGCGCTGGTCGAACCCGTCGCGCACGCGCGTCTCCGCGACGGACGTCACCGTACCGGCTCCGGGAAGCCGTACGACCGGAACTGTCTGGGCCCGCGCCGCCGCGGCCGCTCCGAGGACGGCCGTGCCCAGGAGACACGGTATCGCGAAGCGGGCACGGAACGCAGGGATCACGGAAATCCTCTCGTGGTCTGGCCGCCGGCGGACGCGCGTCCCGGCACGGAGAAACGATCGATCTCCGTCCCGGCCGAGCCCGCGCGGGCTCGGCCGGCCTGCTGCTCCTGCCAGAGCGTGCCGGCGGCAGGCAGGCTCAGGCCTTCGGGCTTGTCGAGCCCGTTGTAGCCGGGAAGCAGAGCGTAGCCGTAGCGCTCGTAAGGCATGGCGCCCGCGCCCGGCACCCGCCGGGCCACGAGGGGCGGCGCCTGTGTCGACGGCTCCTTGGCGAAGTTTCCACCCGGTGCCGGCTCGGCGAGCGCCCGCTGCAACGCTGCCGGCGGGTAGCGGAGGGCGTTGTCCATCTGGACCTGCAACGGAAATTCATTGCGCTGCACCGCCAAGGGCCGAGTCTCGGCTTTGCTGCCCGCCGCGCCGTCAGGCCGGGGTACGCGGCCGTATGATTGCTGCGGCTCGGGCTTCGGCGTGGCGGCACGCGCCGCCGCCGCGGCCTGCTGGGTTGCCGAGGCGGCGCAGGGTAGCGGCGGCCCGCCGGGATCCTCGCGAAAGAGGAGATCGACGACCTTCGGGAACAGCCCGTCGTACCGGTTGATGGTCTCCAGGTACGGGCGCTGGCGTTTCAGGCGCTGCTGGGTCAGCGCGTAGCCGAACACCGTCGTCTCGCTCGGCAGCCACGCATTGGCGCGCTGGAACCATTCGAGCGCCGCGTCGAACTGGCAGGAATTGTAGGCGTACCACGCCAATCCCTGGGCGCCCTCGCCGGAGCCCGAGGCGATCACGACCTTGGCGTAGCGCTCGATCCGGGCGGGCTCGATATAGGGGGGATTGGCCAGCGTCAGCTTGCGCTCGAGGATGTCGATGAACAGGATCTCGTTGCCCACGAAGCGCTCGCGCCAGGCGTAGGCGACCTCCTCGGCCTCGCGCAGCATGTTGAGCTCGCGCAGCGTATGCGCGAGGCCGTGAGCCACCATGGCGTCGCCGTTCCGCGCAATGGCGAGCTTGAACCACTCGAGCGCCTCGCGGAATTGCCGGCGCTTGTAGGCGTACCAGCCGAGCAGCCCCGTCTGGCTCGGATCGCCCGACTTGCGGGCATAGGCCTGGAAGGCGGTCAGGTCGGCGAGCGTCGGGGTCTGAGCCGGCTCGTCGTGCAGGAAAGCGGCGATGCGCGCGCGCGTGATGTCGACGCGGATCGCTTCGAACTCCGTGTTGCCCTCGGGGTCGAGGCGTCCCATGGCGATCAGTCGCTCGGCCTGCTCCATCTTGAGATGGGCCATCGCCTTCTGGATCGTGGCGAGCCGCGCGCCGGGATCGGAGCTGACGTCGAGGACGGACTTGTAGAGCGTGAAGGCATCCTCGCCGGCTTCCGTCGCCGCAAGCGCGTCCGCGATCGCCCAGATGCTCTCCACGTCGGACGGGTCGAGGGCCGCCGGGTCGGCACGATAAAGGCCGGCGACATCCTCGGGACGCTTGCCCGATGCGGACTTGACGCGGTTGCGGAACTCGGCGCGCCGGAGCTTGCGGGCGAGTTCCTCCGAGGGCTGCCAATTGGGATCGACCGAGCGCCGCGACGCGATGGCGGCGCGCAGGTCATCGAAGCGCCCGGCGGTGAACAGGTCCCAGAGCGGCGCCTCCTCGGGCGGGCTCGGCTGCAGGCTGTCGAGGTCCGGAGGCTCGGTCCAGCCCGGGTAGAGGCGCTTCAGCCGCGCGATCTCGGCCTTCATGCGCGCGGTCTGCTTCTGCGAGGCGTAGTAGCGCAGCGCGCTCTCGTCGACCATGCCGGAGGTGCCCGACGTATCGGGCTCGACCACGATCGCGGGCGCGCGGACGCCGTCGCCGTAGACGATGCGCGCGCCGCCGTCTGCCGGATTCGTCGGGGCTTGCTGCGCGGCAAGCGGCGAAGCGGCCAGCAACGCGAGGGAAGCCGCGACCCGAATGACCCGTCGCGGACGGAGGCTCAACGTTTCAGGCATGACGGGTAGCGCATCCGGGTCGCGACGAGCGCGAGGAGGTGCAGGGTGGTCGGATAGTAGTTCTGGTTGGGCTGAACCGTTTCCGCGCCCTCCGGCAACGGCGTGTCGGCGGCGGCGCAGGCGGTGAGCGCCGGCAGGGCGGTGTAGCCCGGCTCGGTCAGCCATTCCACGGGACGACCGTCGCCCGTGTCAACGATCGGCAGGCGTTCGCGCTCGATCCCCCCCCAGAGCGTGCGGAAGGGCGCCAAATCCTCCGGCCGGCCGACGCCCGCCCAGGCGAGGTAGAGGGGCACGCGGATCGCGTTGTAGGAGAACAGGGCCGGGAAGCCCTCGGCGGGGCGGGGCGCATCCTCCTTCACGGAAATCCACTCGGTGGGCAGCCGCGTGGGGCCGAAGCGCGCCTGGCGCACGAGGTTCACGCCGCTGCGGATCACCGAGGCCCAATCGTATTCCGGGGCCACGATCGGCAGGCGCTGGAAGGCGGGAAAGACCCAGTAGGACAGGTTCACGAGGGGCCCGTCGGCGCGTTCCCGGGCCGCGAAGCCGGACACGGCCGGCAGGATGATCGGTCCGTGCGGATCCTTGAACAGGATCGCCTTGCGGCCGAACTCGACGGCGATCCGGCGGGCCGCCGTGCGGTAGGAAGGCTCGCCCCAGGCCTCGGCCGCCTCGGTCAGGGCCCAGGCCACCAGGATGTCGCCGTCGGTCGCGTTGTTCATGTCGGCGACGGCCGGACGCTTGTCCGGCGCCCAGCGCCAGGCCATCAATTCGTCCGAGCGCACCATCAAGTTGGCGCGCGTCCACCCCCAGATGCGCTCGAAGGTCGCCCGGTCGTTGGCGGCCACCGCGAGCAGCATGCCGTAGCCCTGCCCCTCGCTGTGGCTGATCAGATCGTTGGCCGTGTCGACGACGCGGCCCTGCTCGGTCACGAAGCGGGCGCGGTAGGCACGCCACGCCGCGTCGTCGCCCAGCGTCCCGGCCAGTGTCGGGCCGGTGCTCGCACCCGGCTTGGCTTCCGGGCGAGGAACGCTCGGCAGCGCGGTGGCGGGGGGGACGATCGTGGTCTCCTGCGCCCGGGCCAAGGTACCGAAGTTCAGCAGGAGGCCGAGCGCAGCGGTCAGACCGGCCAGCATGCTCCCGCGGCGTCCCCCGCATCGCGGACCCGGACATCCGGAGCGCGCGCCGCGTGCCATCACGCGCGCGGGAGCCTCGCCTGCGGGAGGGATGCCGCGCGCGCGATCCGGATGAGACGGAGCCTCCGCTCGCCGATCGGAGAGGATGCGCGAGACCGGGAGAAGGCGCGCCCATGGTCCTCTCATCCGCTGCGCCGCCCGAGTTGCCGGACGAGAGCCGTCGTAGCGAGGCCGAGGCAGAGGGCCATCAGCAGGGTGAGGCCGACGTAGAAGGCCGGGTTGAGGGACAGCCAGGCGGCCGAGACCAGCCGGAAGTTGACGAGCGACCAGGGCTGCGTCTCGATCAGTCCGACCCGCTCCGGCGTCACCGTCGAAAGGCTCCCGTCGGACGCGTCGAGGAAGGCGGCGCGGCCGGTGAGCTTCGTCCAGACCACCGGGTCCACGAGGCAGGAGACCGATGCCTTCAGCATGGAGGGGTTGGGGGCGGTCACCAGGACCGTGGTGTCCGCGAGCCGGTCGGCGCCGGCTCCCTCGGCGATGATCAGCGAGGCGCGCGGGTTCACCTCCGGCGCCTGCGCGCCGGTCGGTTCCCGCGCGAGCCCGAGCGCCGCCTCCCACAGCTCATTCGCGTGCTTCGTCGCCGCGTTCCAAGTCTCGGCGAGGCCGGCGAGGATCGGGTTCGGCCCGCGCAGGGTCACGTCCCAGCGCGCGAGCAGATCCCGGTCGGAGGCGGGCACGACGCTGCGCGGCTGCGGCTGCGGGGGAGTCGGCGTCTGCGCCGGGGCCGGCACCACCGGGGCGGCCGCGGCCACGCGCAGCGGCATCGTGGCGGGCGGCAGCGCGCAGCGCATGGGCAGGTTGCGGCGCAGCCGGTCGAGCGTCAGCACGCCCTCCGCACCGAACTGGCCGGGCGTCGCCACCGTCTCGGCACGGCCCTCCCAGATACGTCGGATCTGATCGGGATCGAGGCCGACCGCCTCGATCGCGAGCGGGTTCAACGCACGGGCCGGGGCCACGATCAACGTTGCGCCGCCACCCGTGCCGCGCTCGTCGGCGCTCAGCTCGAAATCGATCACGCGCTTGGCCGCCATGGCAAGCCGCGCCGCGAGCATCGCGGCGGCGTCCGCCGAGTCGCGGTCCGGCGTCGGCAGAACGAGGCGCGGTCGCGGACCCGGTGCCACGAAGGGCACGGCGCCCCCCTTCACGGCCGCGAGGTCGGGGGAGCGCACCGCGCGCGCGAGGGACGGGATCGTCAACCGCGTGCGGTCGAGGAGGAGGAAGCGGGCGCGCTTGGCGCCGGGCGCGAGGGTGTCGCAGGCCCGATCGGCGGAGATCGGCAGCTGTGCGGCGATCTCGACGCGGTTCAGGCCCGGTCGCCACAGGCTCAGCGGCAGCGGGATGGAGCTGTCCTCGAACACCTCGCCGCGCGCGTAGGGGAGCGGTACGCTCGCGGCATTGCGGCCGTTGATGTCGACGATGATCTGCGCGCTCGGGTCGAGGCCGGCCGCGTAGCCGCCCGCGAGGTGGAGCATCACTTTCCCGTAATCGGCGGGCACAAAATCGGCTGGGAAGCGAACCTCGAAGCCGACCCGCATCAGGCGCCCGTTGAACTCGCGCGTGGCGATGCCGAGCGCGTCGAGGCCCAGGGTCTCGCCGCCCCAGACCTCGTAGCCGCGGTTGAGGTTCGCCAGCTGCGCCCCCCTCGGCGGGTTGTTCGCATCGCCGCCCTCGGCGAGATTGCTGATCGCCTGCCGCACGTCGGCGCCGTTGAGGCCGGAGACGACGAGCGTTGGCGCCCGGCTGCCACGCGCCGGCAGCAACGTGAGCTTCGGCCCGGTGATCGGCCCGATCTCGTCGATTCCCTCGACGCCCCTGATCTCGGCCGCGGTACCGACCACGAGATTGACGCCCGTGCGCCCGGTCAGCGGCGGGCCGAACGCGACGGCGGGCCGCGCGAGACGGCCCACGAGCGCCACGGCCTGCACGGCCGCGATCATGCGTTCCAGCCGCTCGAGGTTCGGCTTCTCGGACAGGACGACGCCGATCGGCAAAGCCCCGCTCTCGTCCGGTTCGAGGGCGGCCAGCGACTTGAGGTCGAGGTCGGCGGCCGCGGGCGCGACCACCAGACCCGAGCGGGACGGGTCGATCTGCGTCCAGAGCTCGTAGGTGGCGTCGATCGAGCAATCCACCCGATGACGCTGGCTCGCCGACAGCGTGACGGCGTTGTAGCCGGCCTTGAGAAGGCCCTCCGGCAGGGCGAATTCGACCACCTTCACGGCGCCCGGAGCCTGGATACGGGTCCAGCCCACCTTGGCACCGTTGACGCTCGCGCCGAGTTCGGAGGATTCGGGCGCAACCGAGATCGCCGACAGGTAGGAGACGCGCAACCGTGCCGGACCGCGCGCCTGCCCCTCGGTCAAATAGACCGGAAATTGCAGCACGTCGTCCTCGCCCGAAAGACGGTAGCCGCGCGTGCCCGCCGGGAAGCGCCGGGCGGCGGCGATCGTCGCCTGGACCGGCGGGCGGCGGCCCGGATCGTTGCCGGCCTCCGGACGCCCGGGCGGCGGCGCCTGATTGCGCAGTGGATCGCCCGTCGGCGGCACGCTGAGGCGCTCGGCCGGGCCGTTTCCGAGAAAGCTCTGGCTGACGGCCGGCCCGTGCAGCGACGCTGACGCGAGCAGTCCGGCGAGCAGCCGGAGCGGCCGGAGGCGACGCGATCTCATGCCGCTCATGCCGCTCATGCCGCTCATGCCGGGCTCGGCCGTCGGGCGCGCTCGCCCGCGAGCAGGCGCTCGTTCTCGAATTCGAGCATCAGCCGCACCCAGTCGCTCGACCCGTCTGCTTCGGCCGGCTCGCGGGCGAGCGTGAGGTCCGCCGCGGCCTCGGAGACAGGCGCGGCGGCGCCGATACCGACGGGCTCGGGCGCCAGGGGAGGCGCGCCCGCCGGCTGCACCGGCTCATCGAGCGGCAGAGCGGGGACGCGCTCGATCGCGGCCGGGCGCGGTTCCTTGAGGAAGACGTAACGGATCGCGCGCAGCGGTTCGAGCAGGCCCCACCAGGCGAATTGCAACGTGCCCGACAGGATGTCCTTGTGCCGCCTGCGGCGCATCTGGAAGCGTCGCATCGCCTCCGCGTCCCCGTACATGAGGCCCGCCAGCGCCGTGTAATCCTGCGGGCGCAGGGCGTGGAAGCTCAGCCGGCAGAGCGCGTCGTCGCGCTGGCGCGAGACCTGATCGAGGGTCACCGGCAGGGCTCCGGCCGGGCGGGCGCCGTCGACCGGCACCACGGTGAGCGCGCCCCCCATCGGACGGTGGCCCGCGCCCGTCGTGAGGAGCGCGGCGGGGACGCGGACGGTGCAGGCCTCGACCGAGACGCGCTCGACGGCCACGTCGACGGCGCGTCCGCCGAGGGTCAGGACGCCGCGGCGGTCGATCGGCAGCGAGGGCGTGCGCTCGACCTGCCGGCGCTCGGCGCAGACGCCGAGGGCGGCGCCGGCCGTCAGGAGGTTGAAGAAGTTCCAGAGGCCGACGACCAGCATCAGGTTGGTGACACCGGGCTCGAAGAGATAGCGCCAGGCCGCGACCCCGCACCCGGCGAGGAGCAGAGCGTAGACGGCGAAGAACGGCAGCGAGAGCGGCGAGAGGTGATCGTGGTCGAGGCTCGAACCCTTGTTGGTCACCTTGAATGTCGGCCTTCTCGGCGACAGGACGACCGCGGCGATCGCCTTCGAGAGATAGAGGCCCTGGATGTACTCGTAGAGTTCGGAGACGAAGGGCCAGCGGAACTTGCCGTAGACGTAGTTCTGCATCATCAGATTGATGACGATGTAGGTCGCCGTGTAGGCGATTGATTCGTCGACGCTCGCGACGAAGATCTTCAGATCGAAGAAAATGTGCAGCAGCGGCGCGAACATGAAGATCAGGCGCGGCGCCGGGAAGAACCAGAACGTCATGCTCGACAGGTAGGCGACCTTCTGGATGGGCTTGAGGCCGCGCTGCAGCAGCGGGTTCTTCAGCATGAGGATCTGGAACATGCCCTGGCACCAGCGCGAGCGCTGGCCGATGAAGTCGGCGAGCGTGTCGGGCTGGAGCCCGGCGATGAGCGGCTTGTCGACGTAGACGCTGGTCCAGCCGCGCGAGTGCAGCTCGAACGCCGTCTCGCAATCCTCCGTGATGGTGATGCCCGAGAAGCCGCCCGCCTCGTCGAGCGCGGCGCGGCGCAGGAGCGCGGCCGAGCCGCAGAAGAACGAGCCGTTCCACTTGTCGAGGCCGCGCTGCGTCACCGCGTAGAACATCTCGTTCTCCGACGGCATGCGCTCGAAGGTGCGCAGGTTCCGCTCGACCGGATCCGGGTTCAGGAAGGCGTGCGGCGTCTGCACGAGGAAGAGGCGAGGATCCTCCGCAAAGTAGCCGACGGTCTCCCGCAGGAAGGATCGGAAGGGCGCGTGGTCGGCGTCGAACACCACCACGATCTCGCCGCTGGCATGAGCGAGCCCGTTGTTCAGGTTGCCGGCCTTTGCGTGCAGGTTTCGCTCGCGGGTCAGGTAGCGGGCACCGAGGTCGGCGCAGAGCGCGCGCAGATGGGCGCGGCGCGCCCGTGCTGCGGCGGCCTTCTCCGGATCGGCATCGGCGCATTTCTGATCCGTGCCGCCGTCGTCGAGGAGCCAGACCGTGAGCTTCTCGGGCGGATAGTTCATCTGCCGCGCCGCCGCGAGCGTCATGGCGAGGATGCCCGCATCCTCGTTGTAGCTCGGCACGAAGACGTCGACCTGCGGCAGGTCCGCGGCCCGGGCGACCGGCGGCGGGCGCCGGCGCAGCGGTTCGGCATTGATGATCAGGCTGACGAACAGGATGAACACGCAGTAGAGCTCGCCGACGAGAAGGACGAGCCCGAAGCCGAAGCTGACCGGATCGCCGGCGGAGGGAAGCGTGCTGGTGACGCGCCACAGGATGTAGCGCAGCACCACCAGGCTTCCCATCGCCAGGAACACGAAGCGCGTCCGCGGGCCGTCGAGGAACAGCCACAGGAGCAACATCGTCGCCATGGCGGCGAGGCTCATCGCGAGCTGGTTTTGCGTACTGACCGGCTGGCTGAGCAGGACGAGACCGGCCGCGGTCGTCGCCATCCAGGCCAGCCATCGCGCCGCAACTCCCACGCCCACTCCTCCTGTGCCGCGACCCGCGCCGCCATTGAAAGGCGAATGCCCTCGAACGACCTCTCCGCACGCATAGGCGCGCAACTGTGGCAATTCTGGAGAACTTATTTAAGTTGGGAGATGATTTGCAAGGCAAAATCTAATACGAATTCTGGAAAAATAATCTTAAATTCTCAGCTGGATTAGCGATCATATTTATGTATGACCCGCTAATTTTTTTAATAAAGGCGGATTATTTCGGGGCTGCCATGTCGATCGAGACTGGTCTTCGGGACGGAAACGATATCAAAACCAGTGGTTGCAGGCCTCATCGGCTGCGACGCAGCGAAACGGAACTGCCGCACGGCGTTCGATCTCAGTTTCCTCAGTCATCGCGCGGCGAGGCGCCCGGAGAAAACGCCGGCGCAAGTCTTTTCGGAGTTTCGTACGGTCTCGACGCTTGCGTGTGTTGGAACCGTACCACCCCGACGCGACGCAGATCACGATCAGAAATTTGCGCGTGCTTCGACACTCGAATAGTAGCCGGACTTCTGCACGCGATCGTTCACGTAACCGGCTGCGACCGCGAGTTGGACCGGCCCGAGCGCCAGGCCGGTCAGGTGCGCCCCGATCCGGTACTGGCGGAAGAAGTCGTCGCCGAGGAACAGCGCCTCCGGCCCGATATAGACCCCGTCCGCCACCATGTAGCCGACACGGAAACGCGAGTAATAGGCGTTGAACTTGGTGGAATAGGCGCCGTAGGCGGAGACCATCGTGCGATCGGTCGGGTTGGCGTAGAAATTGGCCGCGACCCTGAAGCCGATTCCGGTGCCGACGACGGGGTTGCCGGGATCGGGCACCGAGAGCTGGTTGCTGCGCACGTTGAAGCCGATATAGCCGGCCAGCGCCGCATCGCGCCAGATCCACTCGTAGCCGCCGAGGACCCCGCCCTCCTGCTGGAAGCCGGTGACGCGGGTCGCGACGGCCTGACCCGGGTAGGAGTAGGTGCCGGCCACGCCTTCGACCCGCACGCGCACGCCGCTCTGTGTCGCCGGGCCGCCCGGCGACGCCGTGATGGTCAGCGATCCGAAGGCGGAGCTGTTCGAGGTGACGCTGGTCGAGCCGTCGACCGCAACCGCCCAGCTGTCGTCGACCGGTTGCGCCTGCGCGCCCGTGTACCAGTCCGCCGTCGCGTTGGTCGCGGCCAGATCGGCAGCCTCGACGGACGAGGCCGCGAGCACCGACGCGGCGATGGCGAGCAGGATCCGAGGCGTTTTCGCAGTCCGCATGGCTCGATGCTCGCTGAACGTCCGCAAGGCGGCGGCCTCCACAGAACCGAAGTCCCGACGCACTGCTTTATCGGCCACGACGGTTAACAAGCCCTCAGCCTGGAGTTGTACGGACGCGCACGATCGGGATGCCGCCGCGGCGTGATCGAGCAGTCGGCATCGGCGCCGCGCCGGAGGCTTGCGCGGCGTTCGGGATGCTGGCGTCGGGAGAGGCTTACGCGGCCTCGGCGGTCCGCTGCGCCGTGGCTCCGCCGAGCACGGCGGCGAGGTCCTCGTGGCGAAACGGCTTCTCGAGCTGGAGAAACCGGCGGGCCGCGGCCGGCAATTGCCCGTGCGGACTCGCCAGGATGACCCGGATGCCGGGATGACGCTCGACCACGGTCGCAGCAAGCTGCAACCCGGTCATGGCCGGCATCGACTGGTCGGCGATCATGGCGTCGTAATCGGACCGCTCGCCGAGCATCGCCAGCGCGTGCTCGCCGGACGCCGCCTGGACGACATCGTGGCCGAGGTCGACGAGAGCCTCGGCGAGGCTCGCGCGGACGAGGCTGTCGCTCTCGACGAGGAGGATGCGCAGCGTCGTCTCCCAGGATGGTGCGGCCGGCACGGACGCCTTGTCGCCGGCCGGAAGCCAGATCTCGGCAAGGAACGCCGCCTCGCCGGTGCCATCATCGACGAGGCGCCAGCCGCCCCGGATCTCGGCGAGCAGGCGCGCCACCGTCTCGAGATAGGTCGGGTCCGGCGCCGCCGGCGGCCGGCCCGTACCGGGCCGGCCGCTTGCGAGCAGGAGACGAACATAGGGTCCTGACGGGAGATCGAGACCCGTCCCGGCATCGGCCGGGTGGGCCGCGGCCCCGATGGCGAAGCCGTGGAGGCCGAGCTCGCGGATATGGAACGCGATGTTGAGCAGCGTGACCTCGATGAGCCGCTCGCTGCAGAGGACCTTCGGCAGGTCGTGCGGCACGCGGTCGATCACAGGCGTGCCGCGCAGCACGTTCGCCTGTGCGAAGGGCAGGAAGGCCGACACGAGCCCGGCGAGATCGCTCTCAGCCGCTCCCGACCCGTCGCTGCGGACGAAGCTCAGCATGCGCCGGGTGAGGGCGCTTCCGCGTAGGGCACCCGCGAGCGCCGCGTCGACGAGGCGCGTCGGCTCGATTTCCAGAGCATGACGACGCTTGAGCGCACCGAGATTGGCGAGCACGATCGTCAGGATGTCGTTGAAATCGTGGACGATCCCGTCCGTCATCCGACGCAGGACATGGCTGCGGCGGCGCTCGACCGCGTTCGGCGCGAGGGCCGCATCGGCCTCCGCATCGTGGAGCTCGCGGCTGAGCGCGTGCAGCCGCCGCGGCGATCCCTCCCGTGCAGGCCCGCGCAGGAAGCGAACGAGGACGCGCCGGGCGGCGGCCTCGGGCGCATCGGAGCGCGTGCGCAGCACCACGTCATGGGGTCCGTCGGCCTCGAGGGCGGCCCGCATGGTCTGATCGAGCAGAGGACGGTCGGCCGCCTCGATCCGGTCCGCCAGGTCCGTCAGATCGACCGTCCGGTCGATGCCGGCCAGCGCGGCGGCACAGTCCCGGTCCGACCAGACGACGCGCTTCGTCCGCGGATCGACCTCCCAGCAGCTCCAGCCCGACATCGCCTCGAAGGTCTCGAGCCGGCCACGGATCCGCTCAAGCCCCGTGCCGGCCCCCGCGAGCTCGCATTCGGAGCTTCGGGCGCGACCGAGAATCGCTCGCGCGAGGTCGTCGAGTTCGCGCAGACGCGTTCCCGCCGGCTCGGCGGCAGGAGCGTCCGCGAGGCGTCGCAACCGGAGCGCGACCGGGGCGGCGAGACAATAGCCCGCCCCGCCCGCGGCGAGCACCAGAGCCAATCCGAGACCGAGGACGAGCATCACGGCGCCGGGCGCGGGGCCGGCATCGCGCGTCGCGCGCACGCTCACCATCCAGCCGGGGCTTGCGAGATCGGCGTCGCCGCGCGTGGGAGCGGAGACGTCGACCGAGGGTGCGGCCGTCGCGCCGTCCTGCGACCCGGCGAGCAGACGGCCGTCCGCCCCGCGTACCGAGAATCGCGCGTCGGCTTCGCTTCTGCCGAGCGAGCGGCGCACATGCGCTTCGATCCCGGCGAAGAAGCCCGGGCCGACGCGCAAGAGAAGGCGGTCTGCTTGGCCGGGCGCACCGAGGGAAACGACGATGTCGAAACCATCCGCGGCATCGCCCGCGTCGGAACCGCTCACGACCGCGATGGGCGTACCGCGGATGCGCGCGAACCAGGGCTGGCGCGCCAAGGTCGTTCCGAGGCGGCGCGGATCGCTCGCGATCCGGACGAGGCCGTCCGTGCCGAACACGATCGCTTCCCGGTAATTGGCGCGGATCGCGAGCCATTCCTCCAGCAAGGCCGAGCGGTCCGCATCACTAGAGACGGCCTCGGTCGGCCGGATCAAGAGCGCGGCCGTGCGCGCATCCGCGTCGATCTCGTGCAGTCCGCGATCGATCGCCTCGGCGAAGGTGCGCGCCGCGGTCAGCGCCGCGCCGCGCGCGGCTTCGTCCCCGTCGCGTGCGGCCGAGAGCGCGAAGGCCGAGCAGGCCAGGGCGAAAACCAGCGCTGCGACGCCGGCGAGCTGCGCGGCATTCAGCACCCTCAGCGGGATCCGCCAGGAGTCCAGCATCAGTCGCTCCGCCCGATTGGCTCGCCGGCCGCGCACGCCCGGGATTGGCCGCACACCGTCGACAACGAGGGCGGGCGGCGCTTAAGGCCGGGTTAACAGGGGCCGCGAAAGCCCCGGGTGCCCGCGCCGAGCCGGCGATGCACCTTGTCCGGGTCGAAGGCGGAGCCTCAGCGGGCCTGATAGGTGTGCTCACTGGCAGGGAAGCGGCCGGAGCGGACCTCCTCCGCGTAGGTACGCACCGCCTGATCGATATGATCCCGCAGCGAACCGAAGCTCTTCACGAATTTCGGGGCGCGGTCGCTCAGGCCCAGCATGTCCTCCAGGACGAGGATCTGGCCGTCGCACTCGACGGAGGCGCCGATGCCGATCGTCGGGGCCGTCACGTCGGGCGAGCGCGCGATCGCGCGGGCCACCGGCTCGACGATTCCCTCGAGCACGATCGCGAAGGCGCCCGCCTCGCTGATGGCGCGGGCATCCTCCAGGAGCTGCCGCTCGGCTTCCGGGCCCCGGCCCTGGACCTTGAACCCGCCCATCGTGTTCACGGATTGCGGCGTCAGCCCGATATGGCCCATCACCGGCACGCCGCGCTGGGTCAGGAACGCCACCGTCTCGGCGAAGCGCGCGCCGCCCTCCATCTTGATGGCGCCGGCACCGGTTTCCTTGAGGATGCGGGCGGCGTTGACGAAGGCCTGCTCGCGGCTCGCCTCGTAGGAGCCGAAGGGCATGTCCACGACCACCAGCGCCCGCGAGGTTCCCCGCATGACGGCCTGTGCCTGGAGGATCATCATCTCGAGCGTGACCGGCAGCGTCGATTCCATCCCGTGCATCACCATGCCGAGGGAATCGCCGACCAGGATGAAGTCGCAATAGGCGTCGAGGATGCTCGCCGTGTGGGCGTGATAGGCCGTCAGCGAGATGATCTTGCGGCCTTCCGCCTTGGCCTTCGCGAGGTCGATCGCGCGCAGGCGACGAGATTGAACAACCTGGGACATCCACAGCACCCTTCGTCACGCAAAAGCGCAGCCCGCCCGCGAGGCAGCGCAGCGCTCTCGGCGGCGCTTATACAACGCGCAACCGCGGGAATCTGCCGGAGGATGGGTCGATTGCAGTGACAGATCGGCGAGCGGATCAAGCCGCCTCGACCACCTGTGACGCGTTGAAGAGTGCCCGGGAGAGGGCCGTTTCGCACTTCATGCGGGGTGCGGCGATGGCGTCGCCGACCCGATGCCCTCTGCGGGCGTTTCCTCCCCGACCCGGGCCGCCTCAAGGGCTGCCTTTTTTCCGCCACAACCGAGGTGGTGTCAATCGACGCGGCCTGACGGGGCGGCTGCGAAGTTGCTGATACTTTGAGCGAAAGCTGACATGCGCATGCGCTGGGCAGCGGCCTCAGTAGCGTGTCGTCAGGGCATTCAGCCAGTCGGGGGACGCCTGGACCAGGATCGCCTCGGCCCGCTTGTCGAGACCGGACAGGATGGCGGCTCCCGCGAGCACGAGCGCGAGGCCGAGGGCGAGCTTGAGGTTCCGTCCCGCCCGCATCATCCGGCCACGCCAGGAAACGACGATTTCGCGGGACAGCGTGCCGAGGAGTAGGAGGGGCAACGCGGCGCCGAGGCAGAACACCGCCATGGTTAGGGCGACCCGACCGAGATCGCGCCCCTGCGCCGCCAGGAGCGTGGCGGCGCCGAGCGTCGGGCCGACGCAGGGACTCCAGACCGCGCCGAGCATCAGCCCGACGGCGAACTGGCCCGAGAGGCCGCTCGTCGAGAAGCCGCCGAAGCGCTGCTCGGTCCAGTCGCTGATCGGACCGGCGGCCACCGCGAGCCGCGTTTGAAGAGCGGGCAGCGTGAGAACCAGGCCGAGTGCCAGCATCAGACCGGCGGCCACCTGGCGGAAGACCTCGCCATCGAGGCCGATGCCGAAGCCGATCGTCGCCACGAACAGGCCGAGGCCGCCGAAGGACAGGACGAGGCCCCCGGTCAGGGCGAGGGGGCCGAGCCGGTGCTGGCCGGCCGCCGCCCCCAGCACGAGCGGCAGCAGCGGCAGCACGCAGGGCGACAGCACCGTGAGAAGCCCAGCCAGAAACGCCAGGCCGAGGCCGGCGAACATGGATGCGACCTCCTAGAGCGCTTTCTCGACGAGGCTCTCGATCCATTCCGGCTGGGTCTCGCCGACCGAGCGCCCGACCTCCTTCGAGCCCTTGAAGGCGATGAGCGTGCTCTGCTGGCGGGCGCCGAACCGGCGCATCAGGGCCTTCTGGGTGTCGAAGTCGATCTCGAACAGGACGAGATCCTTGAAGCGCCGATCCTCGTCGAGCTTGGCCAGAATCGGCTTCTGCGCCCGGCAGATCGGGCACCAGGGCGCAGTGACCTCGACGACGATCGGCCGCCCGGCGGCCTGGGCCGCCGCGAAGGCATCCTCCGCAAAGGGCCGGGCCTCGCCGGCGCGCGCGCCGTATGCGGTGACAAAGGGCGACAGGGCGAGCAGGACTGCCAGCAACATCAGGACAGTGCGGCGGCGGGTCATCGGGCAGTTCTCTCGGATCGGATGGTTCGGATCGACGCCTCAGCGCGGCGGTTCGGCTTGCGCCTTGGTTCCGCCGACCGCTGCCCAGGCAGGGTCGGGCTTGATCACCGCGGTCTCGTGGCTCTCCTGCCAGCCCTCGATTCCGTCCGGGAACCAGTGCACGCGGGTGTAGCCAAGGAGCACGAGGCGCTTGCCCGCGTTCCAGCTGCCCCAGCATTCGGGGTGACAGAAGGTGACGATCGGCTTGCCCTTGTCGCCGCCCGTCAACTCCTCGACGCGCCTGTCGAATTGCGCCTCATGGGCCGGATCGATCGGCGCCGCACCGGCGCCCGGCATCCAGACCGCATCCGGGATCGAGCGGTGCGCGGGAAGCCAGGGTCGGTCGGCCGGAAAGCCCTCGGGCTTGCGGTCGGCCAGAGCGACGTCGATGAGCACCGGCTTCTCGGCCATCAGGGCGTCGAGGCCGGCGATGCCGATGACCTTGGCCCCCTTGAGCGTCGTCGGCGTGTATCCCCGCTGCGGGCCAGTCCAGATGCCGTCGGGCTCCGGAACGTTGACGGGCGAATCGGCGGGCGAGGCCGCCGCCAGGAGCAGGGCGGCCAGGATCGCGACGCCCCGGCGGGCGGCCTCGGCTCTGCGACGCATCGGCTGGCTCACGCGGCTCAGTTGCTCGGCGACGGTGCGTCGAAGCTGTGCTCCCAGCGCCCGCCCTGGCTGTCGCTCGCCACGACCTTGATCGGGCCCTTGCCCTCGGGAAGGAAGGCGAAGTTGATCACCGGGTTCGACGCGATCGAGATGTCGCCGTCGAGGTTGAACACCGTCTTGTCGCCATAGGTCACGGCGACCCTCTGGATGTAGCGGGCCGGCGTGAAGTCGCGGGTCACCTGGTTCATCTGCATGCCCGAGAAGTTCGGATGGCGGATCATCAGGGTCGCCTCGACGGGCTTGCCGGGCTGGGCATCGCCCGCGAACTTCATCTTCATGTCGCCCATGCCGCGCATGGCCTCCTCGTCGCTCATCCCCATCGGGGCCGAGCAGCCGCCCGATGCCTTCACGAACTTGGTGGCCTCGAACAGCGCGCCGTCGGTCGTCTCGGCGACCGCGTGGACATTGGTGTAGTTGTTGATCCGCACGCGCAGCTTCACCTCGCCCGGATCCGCGGCCGGGCCGAAGGTGAAGTGGGCGGCGTAGGGCGACGGATTGTCGTCGATGATGAAGTGCACGCCCTTGATCTTGTCCTTCTCAAGCATCGTCAGGGTGATCGGCACGAGCGCGGCATCCATCGCGCGGTTCGGCGCGTCGACCTTGATCAGCGTGTCGGTCGGCTCGATCTTGCGGTCCCCGAAGATCGTCTTGGCGATCTCCTCCCAGCGGGCCTGACGCTCGGCGTCGGAATCGGAAGCACCCGCGGCCTGGACCGGGCCGCTCAGGGCAGCGGCCGACAGGCCCAACCCGAGCGCGACGGTGAGAATGGTCTTCATGGCACGTCTCCTCGACAGTTGATGTGGCGCTTTGCCTATTCCCACTCAAGTTCCTTGTAGGCCTGCGTCACGTTGCGGCCGTTGTAGGTGTCGAACAAGACCCAGTGATCGCGTTCGGACCTCGCAACCATCTGGACCGCCTTCTCGATCGGCACGTCGGCGGCGATGGCCTTCCGAGTCTCGTCGCGAAGCGTCGTCAGATAGCGCGTCAGCTCGGCCAGAGCCGGCGCAAGCTCGACGCTGGCCGGGCCGTGGCCGGGCACCGCCCGGGTGGCTCCCATCTGCTTCAGGGTCTCGGCCTCCTTCAGCCAGCCGAGAAGGCTGCCGTCGAGGGAGGGGATGCGGTTCACGAAGAGGAGGTCGGCCGGGAAGATCAGGCCGGTCCGCGAATCGAGCATCGAGAGATCGCAGTTCGTGTGCGCGGTGCCGTGCGCCGTCAGGGTCAGCCGGCGGTCGCCGAGATCGATCTCGGCGCGCTCCGTCACCTCCTGCGTCGGGTAGACGACGCTGCCCGCCTTGTCGGCGCCGAGGATATCCTCGAGGCGCTTGCGGTAATATTCGCCGCGGGCATCGAGCGCAGAGCGCAGGACATGGTGGCCGACGAAGTTCGGCTTGTCCGCCGCGAAGGCCGCCGCGCCGAAGCAATGGTCCGGATGGACATGCGTGAGGACGACATGGCGGATCGGCTTGTTGGTGCGCTTGGCGATCTCGCCGCGCAGCCATTGCCCGTCCGCGAGGCTGCCGCCCGACTCGGTGACGAGCACCCCATCGCGGCCGATGATGAAGCCGATATTGGCGATCGCGTCGTTGTTCTCGGACGTCGCCTCCGCGTGCGGCGCGCTTCGGACGAAGATGCCGGGGCCGACCTCCTCCATCGCGAAGGCCCCGGCGGAGCGGCCGAGCGTCGGCAAGCAGCACAGGCAAAGGCCGCCGAACAGAGCTCCGCGCCGTGTCGGACGAAGGCTCATGCGTGCGACCGCCCAGCCAATCCGGAGCCGGCCGTGAACGCCGACATGGGCCTACCTCCCGTGATATTTGCCAACCATTTAGTAGGTAGATTTTTCCGCGGTCAAGTGGCAGGAAGGTTGGACCAGCCGCTCTGCTCGCACATTCGCGCGCGCAGCTTGCCGGGTTAACATCGGGCGATGAGAGACACGCGGACCGAATTGCTGATTCAGGCCGAGGCGCTGGTGCGCGGGCGCGGCTACGCGGGTTTCAGCTACGCGGATCTCGCTGCCGTGGTGGGCATCCGCAAGGCCAGCATCCACCACCATTTCCGGACCAAGGAGGACCTCGGCGCGGCGCTGGTGGCGGCCTACGAAGAGCGCTACGACGAGGCGCTGGCCGCGATCCGCGCCGCGCATGCGGATGGCCTTGCGCGGGTCGAGGCCTACGGTCGCCTCTATCTCAGCGGCGTCGAGCAGGGGCTCGGCTGCCTCTGCGCGGCGCTCGCGATCGAGGGCGAGGCGCTGCCGGAGCGGCTGCGCCGAGACATCGTGCGCTTCTTCGAGCGCCACATCGCCTGGCTCGAGGAGGTGCTTCGCGAGGGCCAGGCGAAGGGCGAGATACGGGCCAGCCTCGACCCGGCCGTCCAGGCCCGCTTCGTGGTCTCGACCTTGGAGGGCGCGCTTCTGATGGAGCGCCTCCTCGCCGGCCCGCGCGCGTTCGAGGGAACGCTGCGGGCGCTCGCCGAGAGCCTGCGCTGAGGCTCAGGCGGGCTCGGCCACGAAGCGCGCGTATCCCTTCGCCCGCAGGTCGCAGGCCGGGCAGGTGCCGCAGCCGTAGCCCCAGGCATGGCGGCTTCCCCGCTCGCCGAGGTAGCAGGTGTGGCTCTCCTCGACGATGAGGTCGACGAGGCGCCGCCCGCCGAGGCCCTGAGCGAGGCGCCACGTCTCCGCCTTGTCGATCCACATGAGCGGCGTGTGCAGCACGAAGCGGCGCTCCATGCCGAGATTGAGCGCCACCTGCAGCGCCTTGATCGCGTCGTCCCGGCAATCGGGATAGCCGGAATAATCCGTCTCGCACATGCCGCCGACGATATGGCGAAGCCCCCGCCGGTAGGCGAGCGCCGCCGCGAAGGTCAGGAAGACGAGATTGCGCCCCGGCACGAAGGTGTTGGGCAGCCCGCCCGCCTCGAAGCCGATCTCGGTCTCGCGCGTCAGCGCCGTCTCAGAGACGGCTCCGAGCGCGTCGAGGGAGAGGCTGTGGTCCGACCCGAGCCGGGCCTCCCAGTCCGGATCGATGCGGGTGAGACCCTCGCGCAGCGCCTGTCGGCAATCGAGTTCGATGCGGTGGCGCTGGCCGTAATCGAAGCCGAGCGTCTCGACCCGGGCGAAGCGCGCGAGCGCCCAGGCCAGGCAGGTGGTGGAATCCTGCCCCCCCGAGAACAGGACCAGCGCGCCCTCTTGCGTCATCGTCTCGCCTTCAGTCGCCCTCGTATTCGGCCCAGGACATCGGCGTCTCGTAGATCCTCACCGACGAGAGCCCCGGCAGGCCGCCCTTGGTGCGATGCCAGATCCAGGCCGCGATGTTCTCGGCGGTCGGGTTGTCGAGGCCCTCGACCTCGTTGAGGCAGTGGTGGTCGAGCCGCTCCAGCACCGGCGCGAAGACCCGCTCCATCTCGTAGAAGTCGACGATCCAGCCGGTGCGCGGGTCGACCGCGCCGCTGATCGTCAGCTCCACTCGGTAGGAATGCCCGTGCATGCGGTGGCAGCGGTGGGTCTCGGGTACGTTGGGCAGGCGGTGGGCCGCCTCGAAGGTGAAGGCCTGGGTGATCTTCATGGGTGGTCTCGTCGCGCGGCGGGCGTCGCGGCCTCCGCTCAGGGAATTCCGATCAGCTTGTGCGTCTGCAGGGAGAGCCGCCAGCGCGCATGCGTCCGGCAATAGGCGACCGCAGCCTGCGTGTTGATCACGCGCTCGGGCCCGTCCATAGGCTGGAGCCAGCGATGGCGGAAGTCGAGATCGGCAAAATCGGCCGGATCGAGCCCATCCTGCGGGAAGACGAGCTTCAGCTCGTGGCCGCGGCGTTGCACCAGCGCGTTGCCGGATTTCGGGCTGACGCAGATCCAATCGATGCCGGCGGGGGCCGGCAGGGTGCCGTTGGTCTCGACGGCGATCTCGAAGCCGCCGGCATGCACCGCCGCGATCAGGTCGGAATCGAGCTGCAGCAGCGGCTCGCCGCCGGTGAAGACGACGAAGCGCTCCGCCGCGCCTCCCTCCCAGGTCCGGTCGATCGCCGCGGCGAGATCACCGGCGTCCGCGAAGCGGCCGCCGCCGTCCCCATCCATGCCGACGAAATCGGTGTCGCAGAACCGGCAGGCGGCGCCCGCGCGATCTTCCTCGCGGCCGGACCAGAGATTGCACCCCGCGAAGCGGCAGAACACGGCGGCGCGCCCGGCCTGCGCGCCCTCGCCCTGGAGCGTGTGGAAGAGTTCCTTGACTGCGTACGCCATCGTCTCGTCGTGCCGCGACCCCGATGGGAGCGCGCCCTGGATCGGCCCCTGGGAAAAGTCGAGCCGGTCCCTGCACATAGGCGTAGGCGAGGGGCGATGCCACCGGGAAGCCATGTCGGCGGCGCGGCCGACCTCCGCGATCGCCGTCCACCCGCCATCCTCTCGCCACGGAACGCGCGTTGAACTCGCCTTGTCGCGGAGACCGGCCCGGTAACGGACCGCCTGGGGACCTCCCGCGCGGTCGGACTGGCCGAAGCTTGACCGTTGACCTACCTTGGCGTTGGACGATTGGGCGCCAGCGCGCGTTGCCGTATCGATGGACCTTCTCGAGACAAGCCTGATGTCGAATCGAATTTTACGGCGCTTCGTCCTGGGCATGGCCGCCGCGGCGGGGCTCGTCGGGGCGGGCGCGGCGGGAGCCACCACGGCTCCGATGCTGGTCGTCGACGTCGATTCGGGAAAGGTGATCTACGCGCAGGCGGCCACGGATCCCTGGTATCCGGCCTCGATCACCAAGCTGATGACCACCTACGTCGCGCTCGACCTCGTGCGGCAGGGCAAGGTCTCGCTCGATTCGTTCATCACGATCTCGCCCGCCGCCGCCGCCGAGCCGCCCTCGAAGATGGGCTTCAAGCCCGGGACCCAGCTGACTCTCGACAACGCCCTCAAGATCATCATGGTGAAGTCGGCCAACGATGTGGCCTGGGCGATCGGGGAGAATCTCGGCGGCTCGATCGAGGGCTTCGCCGACCTGATGAACCAGACCGCCCGGCGCATCGGGATGCACGAGAGCCGCTGGACCAATCCGAACGGCCTTCCCGATCCACGCCAATGGACCTCGGCCCGGGACATGGCGGTCCTCGGCCGGGCGCTCCTGCGCGACTTCCCCGATTCGCGCGGCCTGTTCTCGATCTCGGCGATCCAGTTCGGCCGCTCCGTCATGGCAAACCATAACGGCCTGCTCGGGCGCTACGCCGGCGCCGACGGCATGAAGACCGGCTTCATCTGCTCGGGCGGCTTCAACGTCGTGGCGAGTGCCACCCGCAACGGGCGCCGCATCCTCACCATCGTGATGGGCCAGCCGAGCGCCCGCGAGCGAGACCTCAAGGCCGCGGACCTGTTCGATTACGGTTTCGGCCAGACGACCGGCTGGACCAGCCAGAGCCTCGACTCGCTTCCGGACTCGGCCGTTGCCGCGGCACCGGACATGCGGCCCTACATCTGCGACCGCAAGAAGCCGATGCCCGTCGACGAGGGTCAGAGCGCGATCACGGCAAGCGCGGGCGCGGCCGGCGCCAGCGCAGACAATGCCAACGCGCAGCTCATGGCGGCCTCCGCGCCGCCCTCCTCGGCGCTCGCCTTCGCGACACTCAACAGCGCGAGCCTGCGCACCCGCGCCCTGCCGCCCCGCGCACCGCTCCAGCCCGTCCTCGTCTGGATCGGCCGCGATCCGGCCGAGGGGCAGATCATGCTGAACGAGCAGGAGGAGGCGCAGAAGGCCGAGCGCGCCGCCGTCCGCACCGCCAAGCTCGAAGCCGCGAGGGCCAAGCGGGCGGCCGCCCAGGAAGCCGCGAAGCGGGCCAGGGCCGAGAAGGCCGCGGCCGAGCCGAAGCAGGCCGCCAAGCAGCAACCGGCGGGCAAAGCGCAATCCGCCAAGGTCGAGAAGAAGCCCGAGGCGAAGTCCGAGAAGCCGAAGGCCGTCGCGCGGGGCTCGTCCGTCCCGAAGGCCGCCACCGCCTACACCTCGGCAGACGCAAAGCCCGCGATCCCGCAGGCCAAAGGCGGATCGAAGCCGCACGCCATCGCCAAGAAGCCGGCGGCCAAGGCCAAAGACAAGGGATAGTCCCGGCACGGCCAGACTGCGTCGTCCGTCGGGGCCTGCTCCGGCGCCCTGACGCCGGTCGCCGCGGAGGCCGCGCCGACAGGGCGTGCCGGATCGCCGGTTGAGCCCGACCGCCCGGCGCGGTAGGCCTGCCGCATGTCAGACGCGCCGCGCCGTCCCGAGCCGATCCCGCTCACCGTCCTCACGGGCTTTCTCGGGGCCGGCAAGACGACCCTGCTGAACCGGCTCCTGCGCGACCCGGCCTTTGCCGACACCGTCGTCATCGTGAACGAGTTCGGCGAGATCGGTCTCGATCACCTGCTGATCGAGCAGGTCGACGACGACATGGTCCTGCTCGGCGCCGGCTGCCTGTGCTGCACCGTGCGCGGCGACCTGATCGCCACCCTCGAAGACCTGCTGCGCAAGCGGGACAACGGCCGCATCCGGCCCTTCCGGCGTGTGGTGATCGAGACGACCGGCCTCGCCGACCCGGCGCCGATCCTGCTCGCGTTGATCTATCACCCCTATCTCGTCATGCGTTACCGCCTGCAGGGCGTCGTCACGGTGGTGGATGCCGTCAACGGTGCCTCGACCCTCGAGGCCCACCCGGAAGCACTGCGCCAAGCCGCCGTCGCCGACCGGATCGTTCTGACCAAGACGGATCTCGACGGCGCGGCGGCGGATGCGCTGCGCTCGCGCCTGCGCGATCTCAACCCGTCCGCCCCGATCGATCCGGCCGACGTCCCGGCCGAGGCACTGCTCGGCGGCCTCTTCGGCCTCGCGGGCAAGAGCCAGGATGTGCGCGCGTGGCTCGGCGCGGATGCCGTCGAGGATCACGGCCATACCCATCATGGGCACGGCGATCACGGGCACCACCATCACGACGTGAACCGGCACGATGCCGCGATCCGGGCCTTCTCGCTGACGAGCGACGCGCCCGTGAGCCGGGCCTCGCTCGAGATGTTCCTCGACCTGCTGCGGGCGAGCCAGGGCGCGAAGCTCCTGCGTCTCAAGGGGCTCGTCGCGCTCGCCGAAGATCCGGACCGCCCCGTCGTGATCCACGGCGTCCAGCACGTGATGCACATGCCCGCGACGCTGCCGGCATGGCCCGACGCGGATCGGCGTTCGCGCATCGTCCTGATCGTGCGCGATCTCGACCGAGCCTTCGTCGAGCGTCTCTGGGACGCATTCCTCGGACGCCCTCGCGTCGACGCGCCGGATGCGGCCGCGCTCACCGCAAACCCGCTTGCCATCCCGGGCAGCTGATCCGCTCCGACGCGCGCGGCATCATCCTTGATCCGCCCGACCCGAGCGGCGCCAGACAGGCGCCGGACCGTCCCGGAACGGGACGATGGGCACGGGACGGGACAGCGCGATGACACCACGCCTCCAGGTGATCGAGGGCGGCCTCGCGGATGCGGGTGCGGTTCTCCCGGACCGCGGCCCGCTCGACTGGACGATCGGCCTTGAGGCGGCTGACGAGGTCGACGCTGACGCGGTCGCGGCTTGGCGCGCGCTTCTCACGCGAAGCGCCGTGTCCGAACCGCACTTCACCGATCCCGATTACCTGCTGACCGCGGCGCGCCATCAGGCGGCCGGGCAACGCCTCGCCTTCGCCTGGGCACGGCATACGGCTCGTCCGGAAACCCTGCACGGTGTCGTGCCGCTCGTCCTCCCGCGGGCGCGATGGGGCAGGCGTCAGGCGGCCCCCTGGCAGGCACCGGGTCTCGCCGGCGCCTCGCCTCACCTGATCGAGGCCCGATACGCCGTCGAGATCAGGACGAGCCTGCGGGAGCGGCTCGCGGCGGATCGATACGACCTCGCGCCCTTCGAGGCCTCGCCGACCCCTCCGACGCGACGGCCGATCCTGCAACTCGTTCGGGGTCGCGCCGCAGCACCTGCCCGCACGATCCCGGCCGGAAACATGATCGGGATCCGCGGCGAGCGGAGAGCGCCAGGCGGGACCGAGAGGGTCACGGAGCCGAGGCGCATCCGCGACGCGGTCGAGACCTTCCTGCTCCTCGATGCGAAGGCCTCGCGACGGCCGATCGTCGCCGATCCGTCGGAGGCGGCGATGGTGCGGGTGGTGACGCGGCTCTTCGCACGGCGCCGTCAAGCGAGCGTCGAGATCGAACGGATCAGGGGCGAGGTGGTGTCGGGGAGGCTGCGCCTCGGCGCGGATCAGGACGCGGTGGTCTGGCGGCAAGCCACGCTGGAAGGCCTGCGCTGACGCCTCACTCGTCCTCTCCGAACTTGGCGGCGAGGAGCCCCGCGATGGCGTCCATGCAGGCTTCGGCATCGGTACCGGCCGTCGTGACGGCGATCGAGGTGCCCTGTGCCGCACCGAGCGTCAGCAAGCCCATGATCGAGCGGCCGCCCACGGTCTCACCGGAGCGGGTCACGGTGACGGTGGCATCGAAGCGCTCGACCGTCTGCACGAACTTCGCGGAGGCCCGGGCGTGCAGGCCGCGTCGGTTGATGATCGGCAGGATCCGCAGGAAACCGCCTTCGGGTACCGGCGGCAGTTCGTCCTCGTCGGCGTCGAAGGCTTCGGTCATCGGGCTCGCGCGCTTCCTCTGGTCCGGTCCGGGCCGCGGCGGCACCGGGCGGCAAGTTGGAGCCTGGCGCCCGGAACCTGCCGGTCCCGTGGGTAATCAGATGAAAGGGGCGGCGTAAAGGCTATTTGCCGGCAAGAACGCGCGAGGCGACGTTGATGTACTTGCGGCCGGCTTCCTGAGCGTGGAGGACGGCGTCCCCGAGCGATTCCTCATCGCGGACGCTCGCGAGCTTGATCAGCATCGGCAGGTTGATGCCGGCAACCACCTCGACGGCGCCGCCGTTCATGCACGACAGGGCGAGGTTCGAAGGCGTGCCTCCGAACATGTCCGTCAGCACGACGACACCGTTGCCGGAATTCACCCGGCAAACCGCGGACATGATGTCCCGGCGACGCAGTTCCATATCGTCTTCCGGCCCGATCGTGATCGTCTCGATCTGCTTCTGGGGGCCGACCACGTGTTCCAGCGCGGCCTTGAACTCGGTCGCGAGCAACCCGTGGGTGACGAGCACCATTCCAATCATCGACGCGTTTTCCGACGCCCTGTGAGCGGAGCCGCCATTTTGTGCACCGCACGAAGATGCGCAAGGCGGTCGCGACGTTTTGCTCGAAACGACGTCATCATCATGCCATGCAAGTCGGCACCGCGCTATGGGGCGCCTGCGTCGCGGCGAAAGAGAGCAGGCGGGTGCGACTGCGAAGCAACGGCGAGCGCGTCGCGCACGAGGCGGGGCGCGAGGCCCGATCCGAGAAGGGTGCGGTCGAGGACGAGGCGGGGCAGCGTCAGCCCCAGCACCTCGCAGAAATCGCTCTCCCGCCCTGGCAGCCGGGGCGCCGTCTCGACGAGATCCACGACAAGGCGCACCACGCCCGCCTCGAGCGATGCGGTGCGATGGAGCCCCGCGCCGCGGATCTCGACGAGACCGGCGACCGTGGGGTGGCTGTGCGCGATGAGCCGCCCGTTCCGGGCCTCCAGGCGGACCCGGTCGTCGCCGACGAGAGCGGCATGCGCGTCGGCTCGCTCCGCAATGTCGAGGAGATGCAGCGCCAAGGTCGATTTGCCGGCGCCCGAAGCTCCGCGAATCAGCACGCCATGCTCGCCGAGGACGAGGCAGGTCGCGTGGACGGTCTCGGTCCGGCTGCCCTCGCGCGGCGGGCTCAAGCGGAGGGGCCCTGTCGGGGAGCGGCGGGCAGACGAACGATGAAGCGGGCGCCTCGCACGGTCGGCTCGCCCTCCTCGTCGGCCGGGCCGGGGCGGTTCTCGGCTCGGATCGAGCCGCGATGGGCCTGTACGATCTGGCGGGAGATCGAGAGGCCGAGACCCGAATTCTGACCGAAGCCCTGTTCCGGCCGATCCGTGTAGAAGCGCTCGAAGATCCGTTCGAGGGCGTGTTCGGGGATGCCGGGCCCCTCGTCCTCGCAGATCAGCTCGACCTCGTTGCGGACGCGGCGCAGGGCGACCCGGACCTTGGCATCCTTCGGCGAGAACGAGCGGGCATTGTCGAGCAGGTTGTTCACGACCTGCCCGAGCCGGCTGTCGTGGCCGACGATGCCGAAGGGGCTGTCCTGGTCGGCGGGCGCCTCGATGTCGAGCTGGATCAGGGCGTCCTTCGGGCGGCGGCGCTCGTTGGCCACCGAGACCACGGTGGTGATGAGCTTGCGCATGTCGACCCGGCGCGCCTCCGCGCGGGCGAGCTCGGCGTCGAGGCGGGACGCGTCCGAGATGTCGCTGATGAGGCGGTCGAGGCGCTTCACGTCGTGCTGGATGATCTCCATGAGGCGCCCGCGCGACTCGTCGCTCTTGGCGAGCGGCAAGGTCTCGACCGCGCTGCGCAGCGAGGTGAGGGGGTTCTTCAGCTCGTGGCTGACATCGGCCGCGAAGCTCTCGATGGCGTCGATGCGCCGGTAGAGGGCCTGGGTCATGTCACGCAGGGCGCCGGACAGGTGGCCGATCTCGTCCGTGCGGTTCGTGAAATCCGGGATCTCCTGGCGCGACTTGATGCCCATGCGCACCTTCTCGGCCGCATCCGCGAGGCGCCGCACCGGGCCGGCAATGGCGCCCGCGAGCAGGATCGAGAGCACGACCATCACGAGGGCCGCCACCAGGAAGACCTGAACGAGGCCGAAGCGTTCCGACGCGATGACGCGATCGATGGCGTCCCCTTGCGTCGACAGCATCAGCGCGCCCCGCACCGAGCCGTCGCGCAGGATCGGCACCGCCACCGACACGATGGTCTCGCCCACCTCGTTGCGGCGCACGATGTTGCCGCGTGAGCCGTTCAGCGCCGCCTGGACCTCGCGGAGCGAGCGGCCGTTGGGAGGCCCGACCTCCTCCTGTTGGCGGACGCGACTCCCGAACAGGCCCAGGACCCGGGTCTGCACCCAGTCGACGAGCCGTTCGAGGAAGTTGTGCTTCTGGGGCCGGACTGGAGCGGGTTCGGCGCGGTTGATGTCGCCGCGGGCGTAGAGCGAGCGCGTGTCGAACAGGAGGCCGCCTTCCTGGTCGTAGACGCGCGCCCGGTTGCCCGTCGGCGTCACGAGGCGGCGCAACAGCGGAGCGACGCGCTCGGGGTTGAGCGAGAAGGCGAGCGGCGACGGATTTTCGTCGCCGAAACTGCCCTCGCCGGCCTGCTGCTGAAGCAGCTTGTCGGGGTCGATCCGGATCGTGTCCGTGTCGACGGAGGCCGAGGAGGCGATCGCGCCCGCGATGATCTCCCCCTGGATCAGGAGGCTCTGCACGCGCGCCTGGATCAGCCCTTGCCGGAACTGGTTCAGGTAGAGGAAGCCGAGCAGCAGGACGATCAGCCCGACGAGGTTGAGCACCACGATCCGGCGGGTCAGGCTCGACGAGGCGCGCTGGCCGATCGCGTGCCAGAGATCGCGCGGCCAGGTCAGGGGGCCGCGGCGCACGTCTTCGTCGTCCTGGCTTCGCACGGTTTTCCCGAACTGGGGTGAGAGCATCGCTGGTGGAGGTGAGCGGCCGGCGGACCCCGCGGCCTCAGCTCTCCTTGAAGCGGTAGCCGACCCCGTACAGGGTCTCGATCATGTCGAAGTTCGTGTCCACCACCTTGAACTTCTTGCGCAGCCGCTTGATGTGGCTGTCGATCGTCCGGTCGTCCACGTAGACCTGATCGTCATAGGCCGCGTCCATCAGGGCGTTGCGGCTCTTCACGACGCCGGGACGGTGGGCGAGAGCCTGCAGGATCAGGAACTCGGTCACGGTGAGCGTTACCGGCTCGCCCTTCCACGTGCAGGTGTGGCGCTCGGGATCCATCATCAGAAGGCCGCGCTCCAGCGAGCGCGCGGCGTCGGCCTCGCGCGCAGGTGCGCCAGGACCCTCCTTCGGGGCGAAGCGGCGCAGCACCGCCTTCACGCGCTCGACGAGAAGGCGCTGAGAGAACGGCTTATGGATGAAGTCGTCGGCGCCCATCTTGAGGCCGAACAGCTCGTCGATCTCCTCGTCCTTCGAGGTCAGAAAAATCACGGGAAGGTCCGATTTCTGCCGCAGGCGCCGCAGAAGCTCCATCCCGTCCATGCGGGGCATCTTGATGTCGAAGATCGCGAGGTCCGGCGGGGAATGCTTCAGCCCGTCGAGGGCCGACGCGCCGTCCGTGTAGGTCTGAATACGGTAGCCTTCGGTCTCGAGCGCGATCGAGACCGAGGTCAGGATGTTTCTGTCGTCGTCGACGAGGGCGATGGTCGGCATGCGCGTTCCCTACTGAACGGAGGCGGCGCGGGCTAGACCCTGCCCGCTTTCCGGCTCCGGCCCCCTGTAAGGGCAGGCAAAGACACGAACGCGACCTCACCCGGGGCGGGGTCCGTTTCGCGCGGAAAGAACCCGAGCTTTAATGCCATCGTCTCGAAAAAGCGAGCGTCCGGCGTAGCTTGGCCGTATCCGGCCAACAGGTCGCGGGCGGCGGGGCTCGTGCCGCGCCTCGCCTTGCCGCTATGATCGCACACGGCGATCGCCGTTGCGGAAGGGGCAGGGGATGGACGAGAGGGCAGACGCGGTACCGCCGACGGGCGCGCGAGGCGGGCCGGCCCGGCCGCTTCCGGCTGCGGAGGCGCCTTTCGACGCGATCGGCCTCGCCCGCAACCTTCTGCGCAGCATCCGCTCCGGCGCGCTCGCGACGATCGACGCGCAGGACGGCACGCCCTTCGCCTCCCTCGTCACCATCGCGACGGATGTCGACGGCACGCCCTTGATGCTGCTGTCGCGCCTCTCCGGCCACACCCGCAACCTTCTCGCCGATCCGCGCTGCTCGCTCCTGTTCAGCCAGGGCGGCAAGGGCGACCCACTCGCCCATCCCCGCCTCACGGTGGCAGGGCGCGCCGCGCAGAGTTCGGAGCCGCGCATCCGCGAGCGCTTCCTCGCCCGCCATCCCAAGGCGAAGCTCTACGCCGACTTTCCGGATTTCGGCTTCTTCGCCCTCGAGCCGCAGGCGGGCCATCTCAACGGCGGCTTCGCTAAGGCCGCGACCCTGACCCGCGCCGAATTGCTGCTCGATCTCGTCGGGGCCGAGAGCGTGATCGCGGGGGAGCGGGGCGCCGTCGAGCACATGAATCAGGACCATGCCGACGCGCTCGCCCTCTACGCGGCGGGCGAGGGGGAGGGGGCCTGGCGCCTCAGCGGCCTCGATCCGGAAGGTCTCGACCTGATGGCGGGCGAGCGCACCGCGCGGATCGTCTATCCCGAGCCGGTGCGCGACATGGCGGCCTTGCGCAGGACGCTCGTGGCGATGGCCGCTCAGGCCCGGCAGGAGGGATGAGACGGCCATTTCCGCACAGGCGCCGCGGATCCGGGGCCGGCCCGCGCTTGGCGCGCACCTGCCGCGCTGCTATCTGCGCCCTCAACGCTTCCTGACATGAGACGGTGCGCTTGAGGTCGCCCACGGGCGGCGCTCGCGGTACCGGAGATGAGCGACGATGACCGCGTCCCCGATTCCCAACATCCGCAACTTCTCGATCGTCGCCCATATCGACCACGGCAAATCGACGCTGGCCGACCGCCTGATCCAGGCGACCGGCACCGTGGCCTTGCGCGACATGAGCGAGCAGATGCTCGACTCGATGGACATCGAGCGGGAACGCGGCATCACCATCAAGGCCAACACCGTCCGGCTCGAGTACAAAGCGGAGAACGGCCAGGATTACATCCTGAACCTGATGGACACGCCCGGCCACGTCGACTTCGCCTACGAGGTGTCGCGCTCGCTCGCGGCCTGCGAGGGCTCGCTGCTCGTGGTCGATGCCTCGCAGGGCGTCGAGGCGCAGACGCTGGCCAACGTCTACCAGGCGCTCGATGCCAACCACGAGATCGTGCCCGTCCTCAACAAGATCGACCTGCCGGCGGCCGAGCCCGACCGCATCAAGCAGCAGATCGAGGAGGTGATCGGCCTCGACGCCTCCGATGCCGTGCCGATCTCGGCCAAGACCGGCCTCAACATCGAGGCGGTGCTGGAGGCGATCGTCACCCGGCTGCCGCCGCCGAAGGGCGACCGCAACGCCCCGCTCAAGGCGCTCCTCGTCGATTCCTGGTACGACGTCTATCTCGGCGTCGTGGTTCTGGTGCGCATCGTGGACGGCGTCCTGAAGAAGGGCATGACAATCCGCATGATGGGGGCCGACGCGGCCTACGGCGTCGACAAGATCGGCGTGTTCCGACCGAAGATGGCCGATATCGGCGAACTCGGCCCCGGCGAGGTCGGCTTCCTCACGGCCTCGATCAAGGAGGTGGCCGACACGCGCGTCGGCGACACGATTACGGAGGACAAGCGTCCGACCGACGCCATGCTGGCCGGCTTCAAGGACGTGCAGGCGGTGGTGTTCTGCGGCCTGTTCCCGGTGGACGCGGCCGAGTTCGAGAACCTGCGCTCGGCCATGGGCAAGCTGCGCCTCAACGACGCGAGCTTCTCGTACGAGATGGAAACCTCGGCGGCGCTGGGCTTCGGCTTCCGGTGCGGCTTCCTCGGGCTCCTGCACCTCGAGATCATCCAGGAGCGGCTGGAGCGCGAGTTCAACCTCGACCTGATCTCGACGGCGCCGAGCGTGGTCTACCACCTCACCATGACGGATGGCAGCGTCAGGGAACTGCACAACCCGGCCGACATGCCGGACGTGATGAAGATCGAGTCGATCGAGGAGCCCTGGATCCGCGCCACGATCCTGACGCCCGACGAGTACCTCGGCGGCGTGCTCAAGCTCTGCCAGGACCGGCGCGGCATCCAGATCGACCTGAACTACGTCGGCAAGCGCGCCATGGTGGTGTACGACCTGCCGCTGAATGAAGTGGTGTTCGATTTCTACGACCGATTGAAGTCGATCTCGAAGGGCTACGCCTCCTTCGACTACCACGTCTCCGACTACCGCGAAGGCGACCTCGTGAAGATGTCGATCCTCGTCAACGCCGAGCCGGTCGACGCCCTCTCGATGCTCGTGCACCGCACCCGCGCCGAGTCGCGCGGCCGCGCCATGTGCGAGAAGCTGAAGGACCTGATCCCCCGCCACCTCTTCCAGATCCCCGTTCAGGCGGCGATCGGCGGCAAGATCATCGCCCGCGAGACCATCCGGGCGCTCTCCAAGGACGTCACCGCCAAGTGCTACGGTGGCGACATCTCGCGCAAGCGCAAGCTCCTCGACAAGCAGAAGGAGGGCAAGAAGCGCATGCGCCAGTTCGGCCGGGTAGAGATCCCGCAGGAAGCCTTCATCGCCGCCTTGAAGATGGACAGCTGAGCCGGGATCCGTTCCGGCGCCTGCACGAGCGCGACCGGCATCTCCTCCCGCGCAGGAGAGGCGGGCGGCGCGTCCGATACGCCCGCGCGTGGGTCCGAACCGTTCCCCTCCGTGATCGCGCCGGGGGCGCGAGCCTCCGATCCCGCCGCGGGCGCGCCGCCTTGACGGCGCGATGCGCCGCGGCATCATCCTGTCCGTGCTTCCGCCGGGAGGACCCGCACGTGGAGGATTTCAAGGCCGACCTCCGCCGTCAGATGCGCGAGATCGACATCGCCACGGGCGCCGCGGCGGATGCCTGCCTTCCCGGACTCCTGCGTCGGCTGAAGCATCACGAGGTGCGGCTCGCGCGGGCCGGGCTGCCGCTCCTCGGCCTCTACCGGCGATGGCGCATCCGCCGGCTCAGCCTCGCCATCGCGGAGGCGCGATGGCACGTCGAGCAGGGGCGCCTTGCCCGCATGGGCGGGCTCGCGGCGCGCCGCTGATCGCTTCGCCGGTCCGTTCGTCCTTGGGGGAGTAGCACCGCGGGGGGCCTTGCCTATAATGCGCCGCAATTCGAGCCCCCGCACGAGCGAGAGCATGACGTCCCGCATCCCCGATTTCGCGATCCTACCCTACGAGGCCGAGGCCATCGTCGCGCCCGCTCCACCGGCCGGCGAGCCCTGGATGACGCCCGAGGGCATCCCGGTGAAGACGCATTACGGGCCGGAGGATCGCGCCGGTATCGAGTTCCTCCACACCTATCCGGGCGTCGCGCCCTATCTGCGCGGGCCCTATCCGACGATGTACGTCACGCAGCCCTGGACGATCCGGCAATATGCCGGCTTCTCGACGGCCGAGGATTCGAACGCCTTCTACCGGCGCAACCTCGCGGCCGGACAGAAGGGCCTGTCGGTCGCCTTCGACCTCGCGACGCATCGCGGCTACGATTCCGACCACCCGCGCGTCTCCGGCGACGTCGGCATGGCGGGCGTGGCGATCGACTCGATCTACGACATGCGCACGCTCTTCTCGGGGATTCCCCTCGACGAGATGACCGTGTCGATGACGATGAACGGCGCGGTGCTGCCGATCCTCGCCCTCTACATCGTGGCCGCCGAGGAGCAGGGCGTGCCGCCGGCGAAGCTCGCCGGCACCATCCAGAACGACATCCTCAAGGAGTTCATGGTCCGCAACACCTACATCTACCCGCCCAAGGGGTCGATGCGGATCATCTCGGACATCTTCGCCTACACCTCGGCGAACATGCCGAAGTTCAACTCGATCTCGATCTCCGGCTACCACATGCAGGAGGCCGGAGCGACGAACGACCTCGAGCTCGCCTACACGCTCGCCGACGGCGTCGAGTACATCAAGGCGGGCCTGGCCGCGGGGCTCACCATCGACCAGTTCGCCCCGCGCTTGTCCTTCTTCTGGGCGATCTCGACAAACTTCTTCATGGAGATCGCCAAGATGCGGGCGGCCCGTCTGATTTGGGCGAAGCTCGTGAAGGATTTCGAGCCGAAATCCGACAAGTCGCTGCCGCTGCGCACCCATTCGCAGACGTCCGGCTGGTCGCTCACCGCCCAGGACGTGTTCAACAACGTCACCCGCACCTGCATAGAGGCGATGGCGGCGACCCAAGGGGGCACGCAGTCACTCCACACCAACGCGCTCGACGAGGCGCTGGCGCTGCCGACCGATTTCTCCGCCCGGATCGCGCGCAACACGCAGCTCTTTCTGCAGCAGGAGAGCGGCACCTGCCGGATCGTCGATCCCTGGGGCGGCTCCTACTACGTGGAGCGCCTGACGAAGGACATCGTCGACCGCGCCTGGGAGCACATCCGCGAGGTCGACGCGCTCGGCGGGATGGCCAAGGCCATCGAGGCCGGCATCCCGAAGCTTCGCATCGAGGAGGCGGCGGCGCGCGCCCAGGCCCGGATCGATTCCGGTCGCCAGACGATCGTCGGCGTCAACAAGTACAAGCCGGACGACGAGCGCGCCATCGAGCTCCTGCGCGTCGACAACGGCAACGTTCGGACGCTCCAGATCGACAAGCTGAAGCGCCTGCGCGCCGAGCGGAACGAGGCCGAGGTCGGGAGCCGGCTGGAGGCGCTGACGAAGGCCGCCGACGGCGAGGGCAACCTCCTGGCGCTCGCGGTCGACGCGGCGCGGGCGAAGGCGACGGTCGGCGAGATTTCCGAGGCCCTGGAGAAGGCCTGGGGCCGGCACCGGGCCGAGATCCGCTCGATCTCGGGCGTGTACAAGCGTGAGGTGGGTGGCATGTCGCCGGTGGTTGATGAGGTCCGCAAACTCGTCGAGGCCTTCGAGGAGAACGACGGGCGCCGCCCGCGCATCCTGGTCGCCAAGATGGGGCAGGACGGACACGACCGCGGCCAGAAGGTCATCGCCTCGGCCTTCGCCGATCTCGGCTTCGACGTGGATATCGGCCCGCTCTTCGCGACGCCTGCCGAGGCCGCCCGCCAGGCGGTGGAGAACGACGTGCACATCGTCGGCGTCTCCTCGCTCGCCGCCGGCCACCTGACGCTGGTGCCCGAGCTGAAGACGGCGCTCGCGGAAGCGGGACGCGACGACGTGATGATCGTGATCGGCGGCGTCATCCCGCCGGGCGATTACGAGGCGCTTTACCAGGCCGGCGCGTCGGCGATCTTCCCGCCCGGCACCGTGATCGCCGAGGCCGCCGTCAAGCTGATCGGGGAGTTGAACGAGCGCCTCGGCTACGCGTCGCGGCAAGCGGCGGAATAGGCGCGGCTCGGTACGCCGGCCGGCCCGCGCCGTTCGCGAAATCGACACGGTTCGCTGAAATGGGTCCGCTCTCGCAGAGGCGAGACCCGATCGGCCGCACGACGCTCCCGATCGGCGAGGCGGATACCGGGGGCGAGCGATGTCGGAGAGTGGCGCGGGCTTGATTTATCCTGTGATCCTGTGCGGGGGGTCTGGCACGCGGCTTTGGCCGGCCTCGCGGGAGAGCATGCCCAAGCAG
>NZ_JBAWTG010000055.1:0-34577 GCF_037106235.1 Methylobacterium nigriterrae
AGCTTTCTCCATTCTGCGTCGTCCAGCATCACTCCTCCCAGTCAGGAGGAGCAAAACGCCCGCACACGGAACACGTTCAAGGCCGAACAGGCCGTAGATGACACGGCACGGCATGAGCGGAAATCAAACGGATCGTGATGCGTATCCCGGCCGCAGATTCCGTCGGAGGCGAACGCGCTTGGCGAGGGGGACGACACCTGTCACGGAGTCGGCCCACGATCCGGCCGGCCCAAATCCTCCGCTCGGGAGACCCAGCCGCGGTGAAGGCCGCCGCTGGCAATGATCTCTGTGTGGTTCCGGTGCGTAGGACAGTGTTTCCTTGCCGGGCAGGGAGCGGGATTGAGGCTCCATCCATCCGCAGCCCGACCATGCCCGAGACCAACGACCCGCACGCCGACACAGCGATCATTGAGCTGGTCCCGCGCGTGACCAAGCACGAGATCAGGCGCAAAGATTGTCACGCCGCCATGGAGGTGTTTGGTGGCGGAGTTCTGCTCGGAGATCTCCGTCTCCTTGCAGGCGAGAGCCAGGCTCTTGCCTTGTGCCGTCTGCACCTCGATCTGGCGCAGCGTCAGCACCACCCATTCCGCACTCGGTCTCTGTCCTCGCTTCATCTCCAGCTCCTTCAGTCCTAGCTGATCCTCGCAATCAGCGCGGTCCAAAGCCAGCCTGCCAGGTCAGCGGTACGGCTTAAAAGCCTGAATCATACCACTTTTTTGTTATTGCTCTGCAACAAGGCGCTCTGATACGCTTAGGCGAAGGTTGTCGCCAAGGTACCATCAGAGACGCAGACATGGTGCATGTGCCATGTTGACACTACCCAATTCTCTGAAAGTTGCGTATCAGCTTTTCGTTGAGGGAGATTACGTCGAGATCGGCCGTCGGCTTGTGGCACATAGTGTTTTTGATCGTCAGATCGCATATGGCCTACGACGAGACCTTCATCAGCACTTTCAGCCTCCTAAGGCTAAGATTCCCATATCAGTTCGTGAGTGCTCAAGACATGATTGCCTAGCCTTGTTTCGCGTTCATGAGAACGGATTACGAGACTATGAGAGAAGAGAACTCCACTTCCGTCGCAGGCACTTCGAGGCTGGAATTGGCAAATGCTACGTGGCTATAGATCAGCGCGATGGATCGCCTTGCTATTTCCAAGGTCTGATGGGAGCCGAGGAAAACGCAAGGATCACATCATTCTTTGGTGTCGGGCGTTTCCCTGCATTGCGGGAGGATGAAGTGCTTCTGGAGAATGCATATACCCCAGCCCGCTATCGGGGGAATGGGATTATGCCAGCCGCAATGGCCCAAGTTGCCGAACGTGGCGTGGGACTTGGCGCTCGCTTTGCCATCACCTTTGTCACCAGTAAAAATATTGCGTCCCTGAATGGCTGCAAGAAGGCCGGCTTCTCTCCTTTCATGATTAGATCGAAGCAGAAAATGCTCTTCAATCTTATTCATTGGTACACCTTCGAAAATATGCCCCCGACATAATCCAAAATCTTAGCTACATTTTCTTTCGTTTGGGCGTGCAGTTGCACCCGAGAACTTGGCGGCAGCTCCCGAGCGTTTCTGTAATCGTCCTTAACGAGAGCCGTCCGGTTGCATAAAAACCCAGTCAGCAAATTTTACCACCGTGCGTTGATCATAACCGATGAGCTCCGTCGCGCAGTCCGATGGACATGATCATCCAGGGCCGCTCGATCTGGATGCGTCGAGTCACCTGCCGCCGCAGGTCGAGCGTGGCCTCATCCGGGATCCAGACCTCCGGCAGGAAACCGCTGGCGTAAAGCCGCGCCAGCGTTGCCACGTCAATGCCGTCGGTCTTGATGCGCGCCTCGGCGATGAGGCGCACCTGGCGCAGGTTGGCGATCACGACCCGGCCCACATGCAGCCGGATCACCTCAGTGACTGCACTCGCGTTGCGGGTCGCCTCGACCACGACGTGATCGTCAGAGGTCAGCGTCTTGGCGAACGCAGTCAGATGATCGCGCGTCATCCCAATCCGACCCAACCGCCGGACCGCTCCGTCCTCCATCACCGCCTCGGCAAAGACGCGGTGGATGTCCGATCCTATGACCCGCATGGCCTGCCTCCTCGCGTTGATCACGGGAGCTGGCGGGCAACACGGCAACTACGGATTCGCGCTCACAGTGCATCCGGGCGAGCCGCAGGGGCGGCCAAATAACGGCTCGGGCTCGCAGCCCATGGTTCAAGGGTTGGCCTGCCCGCACTCACGTGCTCCCGGTGTCCCGTGTCCCGGATGGGCTCACCATAGCGCTGATCCGAAAATCAGCGGAACACGAGGGCACCAAGGCCATCATGCCGGATATCGGCACTGCGGACCGGATCGCCGCCGTGATGCCGAAGGCCCTGCGGCATCGAGCGTGTCTCGCCACGGCGACGAGCGATCGGCCGCGCCGCAGGATTGCCGTCGTGACGCCGGCCTCGGAAGCTGCGGGCCGCACCCTTCAGAGGCCGCAAGAGAGGGCCGGTGTCTCAGCGTCGGCAGCTCTCCTGGAGGGGGAGATGGGCATCGCCATTCAGCGACGCTGCGATCAGCCGGCGGATCTCGTCCCAGGCCGCCGTGCCCGGTGTGACGAGGTCGAAATGCCCGGCCTCCGGGATGTCAACAAGGCGGTGCGGCCCGCCCCGGCGCGGTCCGCAACGCGCGGGTGTAGTCGTGCGCCACTCCGGGCGGCACGAGCCGGTCGAGCACGCCGCTGACCAACACGATTGCAGTCGCCGGCTGCAGGGCCGCGGGCGAAACCTCCCCGAGCGCCTCCGAGGGAGCGAGCTGTTCGAGGATCCCGCTCCCGCAATGCAGCGGGACGAAGCGAGCGAATTCTCGGAGATCGCCGACCCCGTCCAGGCTGATCACCGCACAGCTCGTGAACGGCGATGGCGCGTGCAGCGGGCTCGAAGCGGGAAGCGCGCCGCGCGATGCGGCCCACAGGGCCAGATGGCCGCCCGCGGAATGGCCGACGAGGACCGTCCGCGCGAGGTCCAGGCGGTATCTCGGTGCATCCTCGCGCGCGCGGTCGATCGCCGCGCCGACGTCCAGATAGGTCCCTGGATAGCCTCCGCCCGCCTCGTTCGCGCGGCGGCAGCCGATGCTCCAGATCGCGATCCCGTACTGCACCAGTTCAGCCCCGAGATGCCGCAATTGCTCGCGGTCCGCGGTCGCGGCACTCCAGCAGCCGCCGTGAACCAAGATGGCGACGGGATGCGGCCCCGCGCCCGAAGGCAGGAAGACGTCGATCGCCTAGGTCGGAGCCGTACCGGACCTGGAGCGTGGGCTCCGGTCGCGGCAGGCCGCGAAAGGTCGCAAGCTCGACGGGCTCGGCGGCTGCGAGCGCGGCCAGGAACGCGAGCGGGGCCCATCGGTACATACCAACCTCCTCAGGCGTCGGGCGGGACGTGCGCAGTCTTGTACTGGCCCACGCCGATCATAACCGACAGGCGCCGTCGCAGTCGGAGGGACGTTACCGTCCAGGGCCCCACCATCAGGTTGTTCCAGGCGCGGCAGCAGGGGGCGACGATGCCCGCCGAGGCCGCAAACACGCGGGTGCCAAGCCAGTTATCCCGCAAGTACCGCTCGCCGTTCGCGACCGCATTCAGCCGAGGTGTCGCCGCGCGAGCGCGGCTCGTCGATGTCCGGACGCGCCTGCCTCGCCGACCCGGACCATAACCGTCTTCAGCCGCGATGGGCCGCGCCGGCGGATGCCGAGGGCTGCCGCGCCGCTGCCGATCTCCGGCGCCGGCGCCGGCAGGGCGGTCGCAGACCGGACCCGTCGGGCATTGTCTGGCCGCGCCGGAACGGGCCGGTGCACGTAGACGTCGAGGTCTTGGCAAGGATCGGCAGCCCGGTCCAAACCCGGGATCGGCCCCCGGTTGCGCTGAAACTTGGCGCGAGTCATCCGGGGCAGAAACGGCCGCCGGAAGCCAATCCCTTGCCGGAAGGCACGTCGGCGTCGCCCGACGATGCCTTATCTCCGCCCGCGAGGTCACTCGGGCCGCCTCCGGCTCCCGGATTCCCTGGCAAGACCCGGAAGCCTGCCGCCTGGCTTTCCACTCAGTCAGAGGCTTGCGCGCGAAGTCTCTCGTCCTCGCCTTCCGCGTCGGCGGCGCCGAGCGACACGGGCACCGCAGCGGTGGTCGCACCCTGCTTGATCGCCCGCGCCGCGAACATGCCGGAATCGCGGACAAGACCTGCGGCCGGACGCGCCACCGGCCTCGAAGACCTGCCGCCGGATGCTCCGAGATTACCCGCTAAGCGGCCGTCCGCGCCCTGCCGAGACAATGGAAGACTTCATCGAGGCCCGTCATCGATGACGCAATCTCCTCGGCCCAGGGCAGGCGTGGCTGCGGTCACCGGACTAGGTCCGCCATCGCCGGCAGGGCTTCTCAGATGGCGCCCTTGCTCAAGTCGACACCCTGCGGCCAGCCAGCGGCATGGCGTTCGCATCCGTGCCCGCCATCGTGCCTGCTACCCATCCTGGGCTTCCGGAACCTGCTGTTGTCTGCCCGACCGGACCGGCGGTTCAAGCCTTGAGACGAGGCCGTGAGCACGGAGCGAAAGGCTGGGATTCGGTCAGCCGCTGACATCGAAGCGAGCCACCCCTCCCGTTACTCCTAGTCAGCCGCTGACAGCACCGAAGCGACCCGCTGCCGCCACCGCTGCCGGATCTCGTTCTCGCGCTCGATGCCGCGCAGCATCAGCCAGCGGTCCAGGTCGGGCCCGAAACCATCCGTCAGATCGTCGAAAACGCGTGCAGTCTCGTCGCGGCTGAAGCCGGCATCGGTGAGGAGCTCGATGAGGGTGTCTCGGACGACGGCTCGGGACGAGTCGTGCCGCGATCCGCGATACTGCATCAGGATAATGAACAGTCCAGCCCGGGCCACATCCTCGCGGCGGGGTGCCTTTCTGGCCTTGCGGCGTCCCGCTGAGGCCGCCTCCACGGCGGCGTGGCGCTCCTTGCGCCTGATCTCGCGCTTGGACACGCGCAGGACGGGTACGGTGATGGCGGTGTCGGTATGCGGGTCGCTGGGCTCGGACATGGTCGGGCTCGGGATGGACGGAGCCTCCATTCAGCATCAGACGCGGCAGGGAACCAAGGCCCATGCGGAAACGCGCAGACGATATTGCGAGCGGCGGCTCTGTCGGCCGAGATCTGGCGCCCGTCCGGAGCCCAAGCCCGCCGGAGCGTGGGCCGATGCCGCGGCAGAGTTTGTCCCGCCCGGCACGTCTGCAGGCGAGGAGGGTTTCCCGGCACGCTCAGAGCTTTCGTCTTCGATGATGGCTGGGCCGGGATGGCCGAAAAACGGGAACGCCAGGCGGAGCCGTCAAGGCGATCGCGTGCGGTTGACAGCACCGTCTATCTCCCCCGGAATAAGTTAACGAAACGTTGGATTCGCCAACCTTAGGTTGGTTTTTCCGCTGTTTCGCAACCAAACATGAGGGGGTTCATCCGTGGCGATGAGAGAGAAGATCACCTACGACCGCGCCTTCGAGAACAAGCTGATGCGGGCCGAGGCGGCCTCGGCGATCAGGACGGACAACGAGGTCCTGATCCTGCATGTGCGCCGCAGCGACCTGTTCGCCCGCTGCGCCAACGACGTGGCGATCTACCGGAGCGTGCTGGATGTCCTCGAGGACCGACAGCTGATCGACGACGCCGTCCTCGACGAGGCCTATGCTCGCGCGCAGGAGCGTGCCGCGGCCTATCCGTTCGCGCCCCCGGCCCGCAAGCTCGAGGGCCTCCGACTCGAGCTCCTGTCTGAGCCGTCCCCGGCCCTGGCCGCCCTCTTGGAGGCGGACGGTTTCAACTGCATCTCCAGGCAGGGATGCCATCCCATCGTCTATTACGGCAAGGGTGTCCTCGCCGACTACAAGAAGCGCGTGCGCTCCCCCGACGTCGTCGCGGCGTCCCCCCTCGCCGACGGGGTCGTCCTGGATCGCAAGCTCGGCACGGACGAGCCTCCCGCCGGCCAGCAGGCCGCTCGCGAGGCGCCGCCCGCAGGGGCCGCGGATCCTGGCGAGAGCGACCAAGTCTCGCAGAAATCCGCACCGCGCTTCCGCATCGACAAGTCCCTGGACACGCCGGTCATTACGGGCAAGCTGATCAGGATCGTCGAGACGCTGGGGCCGCTGGACGCGGTAGCGGTGATCGAGGCGCTACGGGCCGAGGCCGGCCAGTCGAGGCTCCGGGAAGCGACCAAGGGCAGGATCGTCGAGCATCTCGATGCGCTGGTCGCGGGTCGGCACCTGGGCAAGGGAGACGACGGCCGCTACGGCCTCCCGACCGCGTCGAGCCCGGCTGGCACGCCGGACGTGACCGAGGCTCCCCCCTCCCAGGCCGACGGCTCGATCGCCACCAGCGCGGCGCCGGATCCGCAGCCCGGCTCGACCGAGCTGCGGCCGCTCCGAAACCCTGTCCGGGCTGGCGCGACGCCTGTGGGGTGGCCGGCCAAGGAAGTGCCGCCGCCGGATGACGGCGTCGCGGTCGTGAGCAGGGCGGCCGAATCCGATGTCGCGGATTCGGACAACACGGAAACGATGCCGCCGACCGATTAGTACGCTGCTCGGTTCCGCGCCACGCGTCGACGTTCCGGCATCAGTCGAGACTCGGCACGGCTTGGCCAGTGAACCGTCTGCACGGACCGGAACGCCGATGAGGCGGTCCACCGACCCCCGAGCTTCGGATGCCGTGCCGAGTGCTGATCCGAGCCTTGCCGTCCGCCGCGGCGGGCTGATCACGCGCGGGTCGAGCCGGGAACGTGGCTGGGCGAACTTCGGGACATGTCCCGGCCCTCATCCGCTCGGCAAGTAACGAGTTGAATGGTCGCCCCGACTATCGCGGCGCCGACCCGACACACATTCGGCCCTGCCGGGTTCGGAAGGCGGAGATCTGCCTTCTCGCTCCCGCTGGTGCCGACGCGGGGGCGGGCTCGCGGCCTGCTCCGTTCGCGGTGCCGCCACGTCGCGGTCCCGCGCCAGGCCTGTGCCGAAGAGGCGGCCGTCTCGAGGGCGTGCCGAGCGTCGACCGTCGGGGCGGGGCTCCACCGGTGAGCGAGCGGAGTGGCAGGCTCGATCCGGATCCCGAGCGGGACGGTGGCGCCGCGGAGCACCGCGCCCCGGCGGCTTGAGGCGCGAACGACGGACCCAAAGCGCTTCGGTTGACGGCCTGGCTGTGGCCCGACACGTCCCGGTCGATCGAGTTGCGCGGAGCAGATGCCGAGCCTGAGGCGGGCGCGCCACTGGGAGCCGGCTCGGAGGCACAGCAGGCGGCGCTCCTGGCCGCGAGACCGCGTGCTCATCGCCACGTCGTGGCTGACGTTGCCGGATGCCTGAAGTCCAGCTGATTGGCTGCGACGGTGCCGCTAAGCGGATCGGCCTCGTTCTTGTCGAGCACTCTGACGGAGCCCGTGGAGCCGTCGATCGCTATCAGGTCGATGACGTCGTGGGCTGAGCGCGCACTGTTCTTACAATAACTCAGGCACTGCTTATAAATCGGCGTTGTTAATAATAATCATTAACAGTTGCCCCGTAATACTTTGACTTCGATTATACGAGATCTGTATTCCGAGAGCCATCTGTTGAGCAATGCGTCCGCTTGCGGGATCGGCCTGAGTGAGCGCCACACAGGTCCAGAACCGGACCGAGGGACAGCGTGGATCTCTACTCACCACCGCTCACCGACGCGCCCGCGGCATCGGCCCTCAACACCACGCTCACCGGTTTGGCGCAGATGCGCATGCGGCTCCGCTTGAACGATGCCGTTATCGGGAAACGAGAAAGCTTCCCTCCCAGGCGATGCCGCGCCGTCCGCCATAGCGGGCGCCGGTTGGATGGCAGCAGCGTGCCGCTTTCTTCGCCGCGCGTCGATACGCCCGGATCGACATGGTCGTGTTGCGGATTTGACGCCGAGACGTCCGCCAAGGACGCAGGACCATCCCAACCCTGCTCAGCCGCCTGCCTGGGCTTGACCCTGCCACATTCCTTGTCAAAGTGCAGTGAGGGGTTTGCTGTCGACCAGCGCCACCGCCTGGAAGACCGGCTCTTGGATGGCCGGAACCATCGCGTGACGGTGGCCTAGGCCGCGAAGGCGGTGCGGGTGAGTTGGACGGTACAAGCGGTCGCGCCGCCTCGTGCGGACAAGGGGAAGCGGAACGTGAGCGCCAAGGTCCTGTCCTTTTTCCGGCCTGCCCCCTCGACGACGGGCGACTGGTCGCAGCAGGAACTCGCCGAGTTTTATCGTGTGGAGGCCGCCTCGCTCCAGGCCGGCCTGCGTGTCTCGCTCGAGCGTGGCCTGAGCGATGAGGGCGAGCCTTGGCTCGTGTTCTGCCGCGAGGACGGCGAAGTCTTCCTGCACTTTGCCCGCATCGACGGCGCTTACGTGATCTACAGCGACATGATCGGCGAGCCGCTCGTCGGTCCAGACTTCCGATCACTCCTATCCGACCTCGTCGCGCGCAACCCGAGCGTTCTGCCGGTCCCCCGCCAGGCGGCCAATGGCGCGGGCGTTCGCAGCGGTGCGCAGATTCTGATGCATCCGGCAGCACTCCTGACGGCCATCGTCGCCACCGCGTGTTTGTTCTCGACGATGGGCGAGTCGGTCGCGGGGGAGCTTCAAGGCCCGTCAACCCTCGGCAGCGCCCCGGAGGTTGACGCCTCCTCCGCCGCCTACCATCCGATCTCGGCCATCGATGGGAATGATATCGACGGTGGTGATGGGACATCCCGAACCCGGTCAAACGATCAGCGCGAGTTGGCCGTGGCGACCAGCGTCGTCATGGCCTGCATCGCATCCTTTCTCGATCAGAGCTCAAGCCGCGACGCTTCGCTGAAATCAGGGCAGCACATCGGCCCCGAGGCGTCCGGATCGCAATCGCAGCCCTTTGGCGGGGCGGTAAAATTAGCGGCTGCGGAGCCTCAGACCGGAAGTCACGCCGCGGATGCCGCTCGGCGGGCCGATGGTCAGGACTCGACAGCACACCCGCTGGTCACGGAAGCGAGCATCACACCTGTCATCCAGCAACCGGAGCCCCGTGAGGCGAGCGCGATCCTACTGCCCACGCCGGGCGTCAGCATCGTCTCGCTAAGTCCCGAGAGCACACGGATGATCCCGCAGGAGAGCGCGGCTCACGCGGGCGCACAGCATCCCTTCGTGCTTCTATCGGCCAGCAGCGGTGGTCGCTCGGCAGCCTCTCACGCGAGCGAGGGTGCAGCCACGCAAACCAAGGGCGCGGCGGCGCCGAGCAGCGGCGTTTCGAGTGCGAGCCTCGGCCTTGATGGCAGCACCGGAGGTGCGAGCGACGGCGGACATGCCGAAGCGGGCAGTGCGAGCAGCGGCGAGAAGGTTGCAGGGGCGGCAACTACGGCGGGCAGCATCCAGGGCACCATCAACTCCGGATCGTCGGCAACAGCCTCGGGTAGCTCTGGCCCGGCCGACAATCCTACGAAGCTGGCACAGGCAACCACCGACATCGGCTCCAGTACGGCCGTTTCGCAGACGAAAGCCGCGTCGGTTGTGAGCGGTCCGGCCGCATCCGCCACGCCAACCGGCGCAGCTTCGAGTGATGCCGCGAGCAGCAAAGGCGGTTTGGTCGACATTTTCCGCGACACCTCAACCTTGTCTGCCAAGAGCGTATCGCTGTTCCTTCACTCGCTCCTCGACGAGACGAAGCCCTCGGACACCGCTCACGGCATCGCCGGCTCGTCGACCTCCGTCGATCTCGTGGCCAGTAAAGGGTCTGCCGCAACGGTGCTGGGATCGGTCGGTGGGACGTCGCCCCCAGCAGAGCACGATGCAACCTCGGCGGGACATGACACGGTCGTGACCAGCACGTCCTCCACGGCGTCGACAGGATCCGCCAAGGCAGGGGCTCTGGAGGTCGCTCAAGCGCCCGCGTCGGCCCTGGTCGGCAGTCACGGCCAGACCGCTGCCGGAAGCTCGGGCAATTCCAGCCAGGCCAACTCGCCCGAGACGACGCTGCCTGCCTCCGCAGCCGAAGGAAGCAGCGCTCCGTCGAAGGGAATGGCCGCAATCGGGTCGGGCGACGCACAAGTTCTCCCACCGGCATCGACCCAGACAGGCCTCGCGGCCAGCACGGTGCCCGCGGGGACACAAATCCCGACTCCCGCGCAGAGCGGAGCCTCGACCAGCGCGGCGAATCAGAGCGTCCTCGGAACGGAGGCGACGCATACGGACGCGCTGCATGCGGTGACGGCGCTTCTGAGCTCCGCCAATACGGCATCGAGAGCCATCTCGATCAGCCTCGTGACCGGTCCGGCTACGCTCGACGAAGCGCAGCTGCGCATCATCGACACCTTCATTGCCTCGACGCCCAATCTGCAGTTCAAGGTCGTCGACAACACGCTCGAGATGTACGATCCGAGCGCGGCGAACGATGCGTCGCTTCACGCGATGTCCTGGGACATCGGCGGCGGTTCGGTCGTGCGCATCATCGGAATCAGCGACGCGCACCCTCTCGGCTAGCGGTCGCCTCTCGACCAAACGCCCCGTCCGACCGGAGTGCGAGCGGGAGGTTCGCAAGCTACAGGCGCATGCCGGGTGCGCCGAAAGCCCGGTAGGGGCTCGGCCTGAGCAGTTTCGCGGACATGGTTCGCGAGCGGACGCGTCATGCCGTGAGCGAGGCGGGTCGTCCCGCCTGGATTGGTCGAAGGCTGCCCGGGTCCCTAAACTCAGCCTCGCTCCAATAGCGTCGTCAGGCTGGCCTTGTCCGAGCGCGCAATCGCCGAGAAATCATAGGCTGTGTCCTCCGAGAGCCGGTCGGTCGACATCTGCGCGAGGACCGAGCGTGCGCGGTCATGCTGGCCGTGATCCGCGAGGAGCTTCACATGCGTTCCCGTGAGAGCTGCCTGCGCGGAGGGCCGGCTACGCGCGATGGCCGCCAAGAGCAAGCGCTCTTTCTCCTCGAAAGGAAGCGCCTTCAACGCCCTGTGCGCCTCCTCTTCGGAAATCGGTGCGGTACAGAGATAGTATGCGGAAGATCCGTAAATGGTATCAATGTATTCAAACTTGTCTGAAAAATACTCCATCGCAATGGAAATCCAATATTCCAAGTAATGCACCTGATCCTGCTGTATCACTACGCTCCGGCCGGGGATAAGGCGCGGAAACATCTTGCGGATGATCCAGTCGTTCAAGTCCCAAGACTTCGCAGCGTCGATCATCAGGATTTCGATGGGTTTGGTGCCCCAGTTCATGTGCAGGAGGTCGCCCGGGCAGGGAGCGATCGCCGCGAGGTGATCGCGATTAACGCTCAAAAACTCGGAGAACCAGCTGCCGGCGTGAACCGTTGGCGAACCTTGCGACCACCAACTGTAGTCCTCCGCGAGGAAAAGGTCGTACGCGTAGATGCGGCGGAGCTTCCTGTTGTCCGGCACGCGCCGGTTGAGAGCCATGCCTTCTGCGAGGCAGCGGGTCGTGAGGCCATAGAGACAGCCGAGGTCGACGATCTCGCCCTCTCCTGTCCAGTAATCCTTCGCGAGCGCATACAGCAGGGCGAGCTCAAGGCTGGACAGCATACTCTTGATGGTGACCTCGCCGTCAGCCGTCGTAACCCGATAGGTCTGGAAGCCGGTCTCGACAAAGGGCACGCGGCTCTCGGGATTCCAGAAGGGGACATAGCGTCTCCAGAACTGGCTGTCCTTGAGATCGACGACCGGATTGGAGGCAGGTTCCTCCGGGGCCGCCCCCAAGCGCCGAAGTCGCTGGGAGAACTCGCCAGACTGGAGAATGGTCTGAACGAGTTGTGTCCGCGTCGCGCCATTCGCCACATAGCTTGCGATCGCCTCCGGCTCGGGCTCCCGCTCAAGAAGCCATTGATAGTACCGGGTGATGTCCTGCCGAGTCAGCACGCCCATGGGCAACATCCGTTCAGATCGTCGGTGGGCAGGGTCCAGTCACGCGAGGAGGTCATTCAAATGACTTGCCGAGAGCGCGTGAGGCCACGTTGGAGGTAGAGGGTTGACGCCAACCGATGCTCAGAAACCGTCAAGCTGCGGGCCGTCGCGCCAGGCAGGCGCAGCGCGGATTCAGGATCCGCGCGGCTGGTGTTGCATTACGCAACCGCGGCCCCCGCCTGCAGGACGAACGGGTAATGGAATAAGCCGGCGCTAGTGAGCCTGACCACCCGGCTCGCCGCTGCTCTGGCCCTTCGTCACCTCGAGCGTCTGCTTGGTGAGCAGCGTGGCACCGATTGCTGCCAGATCGGCCGAGAACACGAGGTTCAACTCGGCACCGCCGATGAGCCCAAGCTTGAGCGTAGGCAGGTTCGTCGCCGGGTCGACGCCGCCCTTCACCGAGGCGACCGGCAGCTGGCCCGGAGACACGAGCGTTCCATCCGGAACGCCCTTGCCGATGCTGCACAGGAAGCTCGACATCAAGAGCGAAGCGCCGAGATTGGCCGCGCCCGGACCGTCGATGTCGACATTCGTGGTGTGGCCGCCCAGCGTGAAGTTGAGGCGCGGAACAGTGTTCTTACCGATATCGACGTAGATGCCGAGCTGTTCGTTGGGGTTGGCCATGCTGCTGTGCCTCTTGAGAATTTTCGATGAGCCGGCCCCACTCTTCTGCGGAGTGACGAGCACGAAAGATGCCCCATGCCGGGTGAAACGCGCCTATTTCGTGGCCCGGCCTTCCGCCTTGCCGTGCAACACGTAATGGAGCCAAGGCTCCATCTTCTCAGACACGACATCCGGATAGCGGGCGAGATAGGCGATGGCGTCGAAGTCCGGTCCTGGTGATCGTCCTTCGAAGCTGCCGTGATCGAGGAAGTGTTCGAGCGCATCCATGCCGGCCGTTTCGACGTCCGGATAGCGGGCGCGATACCAGGCGGCGTCGAACAAGCCCGAAGCTTCAAAGAGCCGTCGGCGCCGGCGATCGGTGGCAGCGTGAGAGCGCCGTGCCCGCCACGAACGCGGTCGGGTCGGCTTCTCCAAGGCAAATACCAGCGTCGGGGCCCCCGGGCTCACGGGCGCTGCGGCATCGCCTGTGGCTATCCCGGTTTCAGAGCCCTTCAAGATCTCGGCAGAGAGAGCATCGCGTGCCACGAACAGGGCTCGGCGCTGCCTCGCAGCTTGCGCCCAGCGCTTGTTAAGAGTGGGGTCTGGCAGGGAATCGCGGATCTGGTCCATCAGAGCTCCTTGAGCCGCGCTGCGATCACGTCGCCGTAGGATTCCCAGGTGCCGATCCGGCGGGCGAAGACTTGCCGGGTCAGGACCTCGCGGAGATCCGGATTGACCACCATCTGTTCGAGCGCGGCGGCGACCTCCGGCACGCTGTTCATGTTGACTGTCAGGCACCCGCCATCAGCGGCAAGTTCCGCCATGACGCCACCCTCATGGCAGAGGCAAGGACGACCCATCCAGAGGCTCTCCATGATGGGCAGACCGAACCCCTCCGCGATCGAGGGATATACGGTGAAGCTTGTGCCCGCGTACTGCGCGGCGATCTCCTCGTCCGACAGGATGCCATGCCAGACGATGCGATCATCGGCCTGTTCGGCGAGCCGTACCCATTGGGCCAGGCTTTCGGCACCGACGTAGAGATTGCCAACGAGGTTCAGCCGCACGGGCAAATCGGGGCGGCGCCGACGCAGCGTCTGGAAGGCCTCGATCAGCACACGGTGGTTCTTGCGAGGCTCGATCGTCGAGACGCACAGGATGTTCACCTCCGGCGACCGGGCGGGCGGGGTCAGCACACGCGGATGGTCGCTGAACTGGGCTGGCAGCCAGATGGCTTCGCGCCGGTCAGGCAGCGCCTGGCTATGGTCGCGATGCCAGCGCTCGCACTCGCTCAGGCTGAAGCCCGAGATCGCATAGAACGCGTCCGCCGCACGAACGGCCGCAAGGTAGGACGGGAAGGCGTCCGCAACGGCTTTATCAACGTAACGCGCCTCGTAGATCGGCAGCATGTCATAGAAGACGAAAGCGGCACGGCAGCCCTGTGCCTGCCCCCAGCGCAGGCGTGCCGCAGCGCTGCCGTCGAGAATGACCTCGGGCAGAAACAGGATGGGCTCGGCGACGCTCTGCGGGTCGCGGGCCCGTATCAGGTTCTCCAGCGGCTCCCGGTAATCGAGAGCATCCGCCGTGACGCCGACCCAGTCGCGTGGTCCGGCATTGCTCGCGAGGAACCGCTGGTTGGCCGCCGCGAGCCGTTCGTAGGTGCCCTGCTCGCCGTTCCATTTCACGTACAGGAGGTCGAAATCGCCACGCCGCGCGAGCTCCGCCGTCAAGCGGCGCGTCACACGGATGACACCGGAATTGGCCGGATCGCGCGCTGAGTTCGACACATCCACGAGCACGAGGCGGCGCCCGACCGGAGGTGCGGCGGCTGCCGGCCGCAGAGGTTCGAGGATGGCGTGCGTCCAGGCGCGCAGCGTCGTCTCCCAGCGGAAGCGCTCGCGGAAGCGTTCGAATCGGTGAAGTCCGCCAATCGCGGGCGGAACGCCGAGCGTCAGGATCTCGGTAGCCTTGCGCGTCATCTCGGTCTCTGATCCGCAGAGGAACCAGGGATCGGCAATGACTTCGGGATGCGCTCCGATATTGAAGGCCAGCACCGGCCGGTCGAGCCACTGCATCTCGGCAATGGGCAAATTGAAGCCTTCCCAGAGCGACAGACTCAAGCCCAGCGCGCAACGCTCCATCACGGCCTGAAGGCCGGCATCGCTGAGCGTGGGCAACGTCGTGACATGCTCGCGAAGATCGCGCGGCAGGTCGAGGGCCTCGGGACCGACGAGCAGCAGAAGGTGGGCTTCCGGCACCTGCCGGCGCAGGCCCCTCAGAACGTCGAAGGCAGCCAGCGAGTTCTTGTAGCCGCTCGTCTCGACGCGCCCGAGCGCCAGGACCAGGCGAGCGTTATCGGCGATGCGTGCGTCGAGCCGATCGAGGATTTCGCGCGTGGCCGCATCTTCGGCAGAGGCCGCCTCACCCGCGTCGGCAAACGTCATGTGGTCCGCACCGAGCAGGACGGTTTCCACGCCGTGATCTCCGCCCCGATCGGGCTCAGTCTGACTGTCGCGAATGAAGCGGCTGATCGGCAGGATCGAGCGGATCGTCGGGAGCGTGCCCTGGCGCAGACGTCGAAGCGCGCGCTGGACGGGGACACCCTCGGCCGGCAGACCGTCATGCGGCACCGCGCCGGCATCGATGAAGACGCTGTGCATGCCATGGGCGCCGGCCCGTGCGGCGATCCCGAAGAACGGCCACCCGCCGCTGACGATCACGTCGACCGGATCGCTCGCGAACCGCCCGAGCAGATGCCGCGTGACGCTCGCGTCGGCGCCGAGAAGGTCGATGCCCTCGGGCAGCGAGATCTGCTCGATCCGCGTGCTGATGCGCTCCAGCACCGCCCGGTCACACCGGATGCAGGCGAACGACACCTCGATACCGTGCGCAGCGAGATGCTCGGCCAAAAGGATGAGGATCCGGTCCACGCCAAAGCGCGCGAGAAAACGCTCGTTGGCGATCAGGACGCGGGGCTTGGTCAAGCGACGAGGTGGGCTCACGCGGGGGCTCGAACCGGAAGATGGAAGCTGGAGGCCGGCGCCATCGCATTGAGAAAGCGCGCCGCGCTCGGGCCGGGTCCAGTCACGCTTCGCAGCGTTGCCGGCACATCCTGGAGCGCGGCGAGCCAGCCGAGCGCCTCGAGAAGGCTCTCGTAGGTGTCGATCTGGCTCGCATAGGCGCCGACGCTCACCAGGGGCGAGGCCGTCGGCGCGAGCACCGGAATCCCGGCGCGCAGCGCCTGCGCGACGAGGGGCAGTTCCGGTTCGCCAGCCTCACCCCAGAGCCAGAGCAGCCGCGCTTCCCGCCAGAGCGGGGCACCGGCCCAGTCGTGCCACACGAACCGGATCCGCGGCTTGCCATCCTCAACGAGATGGAACCGATGCAGCATGACTTGGAGTTGCAGCGCGCGCTCGCGAGAGGACACGTGGCCGGCACAGAGAACGACGATGTCGCCGCCGTCACCCGCCGAGCGGGCAACCGGGGCCGCCGCATGAAGCGTCCCATACAGGCTCACCAGACGCTCCAGCGTCTGGGTCTCCTCGAACAGGCCGCGCCGTGCCGCGTTGTAGGCGCCATATGTGAGAGCGAGCTCCGGCTCCTTGATGAACCGACGCATGGCATCCGCCAGGGCCTCGGCGTCACCCGGCGGGACGAGCAGGCCTGATTTTCCGTCCTCAACGAGGTTCAGATTGCCGCCGAGGCTGGTCGCGATCTGCGCCGTGCCCGAGGCAATGGCTTCCAGCAGCGTGACAGGTTCGTTCTCTGGCCAATGCGAGGCCAGCACCACCACGTGCGTTCGGGCGAGGTGTTCGAGGGCCTGCTCATGCGGAAGGCGGCCGACGAACTCAACCGCTTCGCCGAACCGTCCGGCGGCGATGTCCTGCGTCAGAGGGTCGGCCAAGTGACCATGGCCTGCGATGGTCAGGCGCCAGCGACCCTGAAGTTCGGGTTCCCGCGCAAGCGCTTCCGCCGCCGCGAGAAGCGTCGGAATGCCCTTGTGCTCGCCAAGATAGCCGAAGCAGGTGAACAGGACGGGTTCGGGCGCGGGCTTTGGGCGAACGGTCACGCGGTCGCCGTTGATCCCGTTCGAGAGCGCCTCGACCGGCTTCCCGACCACGCCCGAGGCCGCAAAGGCGTCGGCGAGATAGGCGCTCGGACTGATCAGGTGATCGGCCTGATCAACGCACCAGGCGACGTAGTCGCGTCGCAGCCGGATCGGGAGGGATGTCCCGTCCGAGGCTTTGGTCTCCGGCAAGCAAACCGCACATTCCTCGACATCGGTGCAGAGGCGCCCGTCGTCGCGCAGGAGCGTGCTCTTGAAGCAGAAGCCGCCGTGATCGTGCAACGTGACGACGACGCGTGCGCCGAACGCCTTGGCGGCCGGGATCAGGTTGAAGCCAAGGCCGGCCACGTTGTGGAAATGCACGATCTCGGGCTGGTGCGCGGCGAGCACCGAGAGAAAGCGCTGCTCGTCCGAGGGCCGATGAAAGTTTTCGCCGGTGGCGAGCGAGGTCAGGATCAGGCGGTAGACGGGGATCCCGTCGCCCGTTTCCAGGCTCAGACTGCCGGATTCTGCTCCCTCTTGGGCGAAGCCGCCGGCGAACACGGCCACATCGAAACCCTGCGCGGCCAGAGCCTTCGCCTGCCGATGCGCGACGATTTCCGCGCCGCCGACGACAACGGGCGGAAACAGGTTGCTGACGATGAGGACGCGCTTCACCGTGCCGCCTGGCTCGCTCGGCGCCTGCTTTGGGTCATGGTCGATCATCGCGGCAGGATCGTCAGGTCGGGGGCGCAATGGTGCAGGCAGCGGATCGAGGTCCGCGCGCTCTGGCGGATCTCGGGAGCACCGGTACGGACACGTCCGTCGAGATAGGCGAGCCCGAGCCCACCCCAGATCTCGCCCGAGGTTTCGGTCACCGCATGCTCGATAATCTGGCCCGGGATGAAATCACAATCGACGAAGTGCAGGTGCGGGTTGGCGGCCCAGTCAACGGACAGGATGCCACGACGGGTCTCCGGGTTGCCGGAATCGTGCATTAGGACCACGAGCGGCTCGGTCGGCTGGTAGGCGAGCACCAGTTCGAGGTCGCGCCGGACTCCGGCCGCGCTGTGATCCGCGTCGATGAGGACGAAGTTGAGGGGAAGGCCGCGCGCCTGGAAGTCGGCGAGCGCTTGCGGCACGAGCGCCTCTGACGAGCCGATCCGCAGGTCGACGTTGCTCGGGCAGGCGAACCGGCCCGGCACCTCGGGATCGATGTCGATCGCGATGATGCTCTCGGCGAACTGGCTCGTCAGCGTGAGGCTGCCCCCATGATAGACGCCGATCTCGAGCGCGCCGCGCGGACGCATGCGGGCGAGGACCCCCGTCAGGCCGATGCGCTCCCATTGCATCATCTGCCAGTTGTCGAGCCGAACGCCCGGGAACATCAGGTCGTCAAACATCAGCTTCTCCGCCCCGCCGCATTTCCTGCCTCATCGCGGCTCATTGCGGCGCTTTCACAGCGGCCATCGCGAGACGCGGAGACGGACGGCTTCTCGTCGTGCACGGACCCTTGTATTCATCGACCCCATTCAGGATGCGGCGCCTCCCTAGCAGAGGCATTCGGGCGAGGCGAGACCCAACGTGGCAAGCGGAATGCGAAGGTACTCCCTGGGATCGGGACGCGTGATCGCGTTGCGACGCCGTTCCAAGGGCGCGCGCCCGCCGCAGCCACCGGCACGGGGCGACACAGCGAGCGAGGAAGCATCCCCGAACTGGGGAGAGCGGCGCGTGCTTCCACCGATGATCAGCTACGCGCAGAACTTCGAGGACGTGCTGCTGCGCCGCGCCTTGCCCGACATCGAGCGTGGCTTCTACATCGATATCGGCGCGTTCCACCCGATCGTCGATAATGTGACCCACTGGTTCTACAGCCAGGGCTGGTCCGGCATCAATGTCGAGCCGAACCCGCGCTTCCATGCCCTGCTGCGCCAGCACCGTCCCCACGATCTGAACTTGGCCGCAGCGGTCAGCGGGCAATCCGGCATCCTGCAGTTGCATCTGCTCGACGGTCTCTCGACCACGGTCGGTGACGTCGCCGAGCAGCACGCCCAGGCCGGGCGATCCACCGCCGGCACGGTGAGCGTTGAAGCCCTGAGCCTGAACGACCTGTTCGAGCGCCACACCGACGGACGCACCGTCGACTTCCTGAAGATCGACGTCGAGGGGGCGGAGGGACCGATCCTCGAGGCATACCCGTTCACGGCCGTGCGTCCTCGCATTCTGGTCATCGAGGCGACCGAGCCGGACAGCGTCGCGCTCGCCTCGAACACGTGGGAAGCCGGCCTTCTGAGCAAGGGCTACCAGTTCTGCTATTTCGACGGACTGAACCGCTACTTCGTTCGCGATGAGGACGCGTGGCGCAGGAATCTGTTCGACGTGCCGCCGAACGTGTTCGACCAGTTCCGCCTTCCCTTCACCGATCGCCGGGTCGACTACGTCGCGTGCGCGAAGTCGGTCTTCGACCAGATCCCGGACGGAGGTATCAACGGCCTGATTGCCGAGCGCGACCGCCTGCGCGACGAGCGCGATGCCTGGGCCGCTCAGGCTGCACAGCGTCTGACCGAGCGAGAAGCCCTCGCTGCGGAACTGCGTGCAGAGCGCGCCGCCTTTGCCCTGGAACTCTCCCAGCTGATGCAGGAGCAGAGTGAGGCCTTAGGCAAAATAATGCAGGAGCAGAGTGAGGCCTTAGGCAAAATAATGAATGAGCGTGACTCGGCCCTGGCTCACATGAAGGAGCTTGCGGAAAGCCATTTGGCGCGCCGTGAGCTTCTTGAGGGCCAACTCAAAGATCTCGAGGCTGAGAACCGGCGCCTCAACACCGCGCGCGACGCCTCGCTGATCCAGAATGCGAGACTTCAGATCAAGCTCGACGCGATGCAGATCCAGATGTCGAACGCGCGACCAATTCAGCACTGAATGATCGCGGACGGTTGCACCCCAGCGGCTAGGCAGGCGAGGATTGGGCCTTGCCCGTGGCGAGCGACGCGACGTCGGTCTCGCCACCACGCAAACCGCTGGCGAAGACCGGATCCGCGACGGACGCAGCGCGCCATCGGCTGCTCGCGCCAATTCAACGTTGTGCCCTCTGCGGAGCGGGCGGGGCGATGGAACCCGTTGTCAGCGGATCTGGCGTGCGGCGGGCCGTCCTCAGGTTCTGTGATGCCTGCTCCCTGATCGCGGCGCGCGCCGCCGCAACATCGCTGGGAGCCAGGAGCGGTGAGGCGTTGAGAGCGTCGAGGTAGGCGCCTTCCGACTGCCTGCAGGCGATCACAGCTTGCTGGGCGTTCGCCACAGACTCGGTCCGCGTCGACGGTTCCAACTTGCCGCGAAGGCATGCCTGCCACTTGGCATAGTACAATGTCGCAGGCGCAGTTTGAGCGACAGCGACAGCTGTGATGGCGGATGCCGCGAGAAGAAGTGCGATCAGGAAGCGCATTTTCAGAGAGGCCTGCCTTCGTCAGTGACCCGAGGCAGAGCGTCATTCGTCGATGGCCGCGTCGGCTGTCGAGAGATTGCACCTGCCCGGGCCGAGAAAAGACTACGCCGCCGACCGTTGACGGATCGTTAGATGATCCGTCGAGCGCACGCCGAGAAGGATTGGAACTGCGCAACCGGGCAACACGGCCGCTACTGGCGTGACATGCCGTCACGACCCGCGCAAAACCGTTGGCGCACAACCGCCGAAGCGCAAATTGCCGTTGCCCATGTCGCCGACGCCCGCCGGAAGACGTCCTAACGCGCAGGAACAATCTTCGACGTCGGGCTGGCGGTTGATCCCCTGTTCACGATTGGGAGCGTAGGTGACGCGGGGTCAGACGGAGCCGCCCTTTCTCTGCCTCAGAGATCGGCAGCCCGCTGGATGAGGTTGTGCGATGATGACCGACATCGAGTGGGGCCGCTACGCGGTCGTGCACTGGACCGTGAACCAGCTGTCGGCGAGTGGCGAGGTTCGCGGCTGCAGCCAGACTCGAGCCTTCGCGGGGCTGGCGGAAGCGGTGCAGTTCGCGACCGGCCTCGACCGAGCGCATCGGCAGACCGCCAGGATCGACTGCGGCGGGACGACCTACCACGCCTCCGGTATTGAGTGGCTGGCCGCGCGGTCAGATTTTCTCCAGCTGCACGAGGTGGCTGACGCGTGATCTGCCTGTCCCCGACATTGCGCCGCAGCACGCATTCGTTTCGAATTGGGCGCGACACGCTTCACCTGATTGCAGTCCCGGTATGACGCGGCGCGCTCAGGCGGCGCCATGCTCGTCTGGGCAGTCGAACAGGGCTTGCCTGAAGTGGAGTGAGACGACGGCTGGGTGCTGACATGAACCAAGGGGGCCCGCCGCGATCGTGCGTGGACCCGTCCAGTCGGACCTTCCGCGCGTTTCCAGCCATGTCGAACCACCACCACCGCGTTGCTGAGCCCTGCCCTGTTCGCTGAAGGGGAAGAGGCTCCCGGGCCGTGGTATTGGCTTCCTGGGACGCCTCAGAAGTCGCCCAGCATAGTTGCCAGCGTCAACGCGACGGCCGTCAGTGCGAAGCACACGCTCATGAGGACAGCGAGGTCGCCTGCCGCTTGCTCGGTGTTTGTTCAGGGACGCTCCCCGAGCAGGCCACCCCAGATGAGCAGGAGCAGCGCGAAGGCAGCGAACAGAGCGGCCGGAATCAGCATGTATGCACCGCTGGGCGACGGCTGGATTATACGCGCTCTGCCGACCGTCCACCCCTGGATCGGTGCGCCCACCTCTCCTCGGTGACCCTCGACAGGCGGGCTGGCGCCACTCCCCAATCGTGGCCAGCCTGCTGCGGCATCGTTAGCGACGCGCTAACCGAAATCCTTCAATGTGAGGCATCTTGGGGTTCCGTGATGCACAGCGTGGCTTGGCAGGCGTGGCAAGCGGTGAAGGCCGTGCTCGCGATCAGCGCCCTGGTGTGCGCGGCGCTCTACTCAGCCGACAGGATAGACCAGCAGGGGCTCAACCCGTTCGCCCTGAAGGCAGTGGACCCGCTGACCACGGGATCGATCGGACCAAGGCAGCCCTCTGGCGTGCGGCCGGAGCAGGCAATCAATCTGGGCTCGCGCGGCTGAGTGCTAGCGGGGTGCAGGCGAGAGGATCGGCCATTTGGTAGAGGGCGGCGCTGCGACTTCAGCGTGGCTGACCTTTGGTGGCAGACGACTACACGGGCGGCGGTCTTTGGCGCTCACTGCTTGGAGCCATCTTTGAGCAGGAACGAAACACCATGCGCCTCCCAACTCTTACCGCCTGCGCGCTCATTGCCTGCGCCTCAGCTTCCGCTGCAAAGCCCCTGCCCACTCCCGCCTCGACCAGTCTTCAAGATCGTTCGGCCGAGGCGTCGTTGAGGACGGTCGAGGAGCGGGCGTCCGAGAAAGCCAAGAGCCAGGAGGAGCTGAATCGTCGCTTCGATGCCAAGATGCGCGCGGTGATGAGGTCGGTGTGCAGTCGATGCGTACCAAGCCAGATCCCGGCGCAGCATCGCCTCACGAGCCAGAACAGGCACGCTTCCAGCAACTGATCGCTCCAGCAACACCCAGAGACCAATATCGCGGGTGCGTGATTGGCGCCGGAGGACGATGAGGCGCACAACGGCTGGGCTGCATTACCCCTTTGGCAGCACTCCGACGCTCAACTCGGCGGCCGCCCCTATGGCCGCCGTTTTTCGTTCCATGGGAGGCCGCAGACCACCTGCCGGCTTGATGTGATTGAGGGCCGTCACGGATCCTTCGAAGCGCACCGGGAATTGTACGAACGGCGACAAATGGCGACGACGCCAGCAGCATGACCGGCCGCCGGAGGAACCCTGATGCGCTCTGTCGTAACCCTGCTCGGACTGATGCTGGCCGTGACCTCAGGAGCCGAGGCCAAGCCGAAGCCGAGACCAGCCTCGGTGCCCTCTCAGACAATTCCGGCCGACCGAGCGCTGCAGCAGAAGATCGAGCAGAAGTCTGCACAGGCGCTCAGAGAGGAGCAGCAACGCGAAGCCCGTTTCGATGTGGCTGTGCGCAAGGCTACCAACTCCATCTGCGCAGGCTGCCTGGAGGTTGCTGGCTCACCGACGAAGGAGAGGGTTCGGCACATCGTGGGGCGGGCCGGCGTCGAGTGAAAGGGGCGCCCGGGACCTGCAGCGGTCAGCCCTGCCGCTCCACGTTCGGATCAGCAGAGCCGAGTCGGGCACCATGCTGCCCTCGCCGTTTCGGATGATCTCTGAGACGACGTTCGTGTCGAGCCGGTAGCGGCTCACACCTCCACCGCGTCGGGGAGACGATCCTCGACGGGATCCATCCAGTCGGCCGGATCGAGCGGGCGCACACCCTTGAGCGCCGCCCCGATGGCCTGCCTCGGCGCCGGCCTGACGATCAGGCAGTCTCCCTCCTTGCGGATCAGGACGGCGTCGCCGGGAAACTCGAACTGCCGAGGGATACGAATGGCTTGGTTGCGGCCGTTCCGAAACAGGCTGACCCGTCGTTCCATAGGGCGCTCCGGCCGATGCCTGAACATAGGCTGGAGGACATTTACGGGAAACCGCAGGGTTCGAAATGGGTTCGTTCCGCCAAAACGTGAGAGCCGTGCAGCTGCAGTCCCTGCTACGATTGGCTCCTCGGGGCGGTGTCAGCCGAGTGCGGTCCATCCACGGGCAGCACGGCGCGGAAGGGCAGCGCCGGCAGCGGCCGCAAGGCAGGCTGCTCCTCGGCGAACGCCTCCGCGATGACGCGTTGCGTGGTCCCGTGCAGGCGCTCGTTGGCCACCGTAGCGAGCCAGCTGGCGAACTGCGCGTTCAGATCCTCGAGGTCGCGGAAGGCACGCGCCAGGAAGAAGTCCTCGCGCACGTGCGGAACGGCCGCTCGACCATGCCCTTATCCGGCATGATGGCCTCGGTGCCCTGATGTCCTGCTAATCTTCGGATCAGCGCTATGGTGAGCCCATCCGGGACACGGGACACCGGGAGCACGTGAGTGCGGGCAGGCCAACCCTTGAACCATGGGCTGCGAGCCCGAGCCGTTATTTGGCCGCCCCTGCGGCTCGCCCGGATGCGCTGCGAGCGCGAATCCGTAGTTGCCGTGTTGCCCGCCAGCTCCCGTGATCGCGACGAGGAGATAGGCTCATGCGGGTTGTGGGATTGGACATCCACCGCGTCTTCGCCGAGGCGGTGATGCTGGAGGACGGCGCGGTCCGGCGTCTGGGCCGGATCGGCATGACGCGCGATCACCTGACTGCGTTCGCCAAGACGCTGACCTCTGACGATCACGTCGTGGTCGAGGCGACCGGCAACGCGAGTGCAGTCACTGAGGTGATCCGGCTGCATGTGGGCCGGGTCGTGATCGCCAACCTGCGCCAGGTGCGCCTCATCGCCGAGGCGCGCATCAAGACCGACGGCATCGACGCGACCGTGCTGGCGCGGCTCTACGCCAGCGGCTTCCTGCCGGAGGTCTGGATCCCGGACGAGGCGACGCTGGGCCTGCGCCGGCAGGTCACGCGCCGCACCCAGATCGTGCGACAGCGGGCGCGGCTGAAGACGATTGTGCAATCGATCCTGCACGCCCACCTCGTGCCGCCCTGTCCCCACGCCGACCTGTTCGGTCCGCGGGGCCGGGCCTGGCTGTTGGCGCAGCCGCTGCCGGCCGACGAGACCGACGCGGTTGCCCGGCACCTGCGCGAGCACGACCGGCTGACCGAGGACCTGAAGGTGGTCGAGCGCGAGCTGGCGCGCGAGGCTCGCGCCAACGCGAACGTCACCCGGTTGATGACGATCCCAGGCGTCGACTTGGTGGTCGCGGTTGGGTTGGTCGCCGCGATCGGACCCGTGGCGCGCTTTGCCGGCTCGGATCGGCTCGTAGCCTATCTCGGACTGAACCCGAGCGTGCATCAGTCCGGTTCCGGCAAGCCACGGCACGGGCGCATCACCAAGCAGGGCCGAACCCACGCCCGCACGATGTTGGTGGAGGCTGCCTGGCAGGCAGTGCGCGGGCCGGGACCGCTGCGCGCCTTCTTCCAGCGCGTGTCAGCGCGGCGCGGGCCTCACGTCGCGGCGGTGGCGGTCGCGCGCAAGCTGGCGGTAATCATCTGGCACCTGCTCACGCGCGGCGAGGACTATGCCTGGGTGCGCCTGGCGCTGCATGCCAAGAAGCTGCGCGAGCTGGAGCTGCGTTCGGGAAAGCCGGCGCGGCGTGGCCAGCGCGGAACTGCTTATGCCTACAACCTGACGCGGGTCCGACAAAAAGAGCGGCGGCGCGTCGAGCAGGCGGAGATTGCCTACCGGCGCCTGACCGAGGGCTGGAGCCGACGCGGGCGCCGGGTGCCCACGGGCGCCGCAAAGGAGGAGCGGCTGTGAGAACGGCGCGGCCGGGCTTGCACCTCGAACCCGGCTCTTCGTCACGTGGTCACCCGTGGGCGACAGAAAAATAGCACGATCAGCGCCGAAAGGGGCTGTTCAACCTCATCCGTGGTCTTGGCCCGGTAAGGCCGGCAGGCGCGTGGCAGGTAGCGGTAGTGGGCGGGCAGCGCGACGAGCGCGAGCGGTTGTAGATGATGTGGCCGTCCTCGCCCTCACCGCGATCTTCATGCGATCGTAGAGGATCTCGCCCGGCACGCTGCCCAGCGCGGCGAAGGCGGCGATATGGCAGCGCAGGACCATCTGCAGGTCCTGGTGCGGAACGAAGCGGGCGAAGGGGTGAAGATCCGGAGCGAAGCCAGGACCTACGGCGCCGGGCAATATGGATGCTGGGGTCGGTTGGTGATGAGCCGGAGCGATGGCTGTGAGAGCCACCAAGGCGAGGAGGGCTGTCGTGTTGCGGAGCAGGTACCGACGGCACTCCTGCAGCCGCCGCAACAGGATGCTCAACGAGCTGCTGTGACAGGCTTGGCCGTGCCCGAACACGTGGGGTCGAGCAGCTTCTCCGCATAGGCGGCGGCAGCCCGGTAGGCCAGCAGGAAGACGGCGGCGTTGGGATCGTCCGCAGACTCACTGATCGCGGCAAAGCTCGTTTGGGACAGATCGGGCTGGCGGCCCGGTAGGCGCACGAGGGCTGCGAAGGGGTTGAAACTCTCGATCTCGGCCGCTTCGACCCGCATGGCAAAGAAACGGCTGCCCTGAAGAGCAATCGGCATCGCCGCCCAGGTGTGGTGGATGCTGCGCGCATACGCTTGCAGTGCGAGCCGCACGCTCGGCTGCACGCAGTCGAGGTGAATGTGAAGCTGGTCCTGGCTGCGGCCGCCCTCGGAGTTCACCGCCAGGCCGACGTCCCCGATCGATGCGGCGCCGTGCAGGGCATCCGTCACATAGTGCCGGGCCGCCAGCGCGGCGCGCCAGTAGATGTTGCCGTTCTGGCCCTGCAACTCGGGCGCCTCGAGCCCGATGATGTGCTCGGTCGGCATGACGACCGTATGGGTTGGCTGCCCTGGTGCTCGCAGCACGGCTGTGCCCGGCCGATCGGAAGTGCCGAGATCAACCGCAAGACAGGGGAAGGTGCGGCCGGTAGTTTTCTTGGCTAGGACGCAAGCCTGCAGCGCCACCCAGAGCACCTGCCGGGTCGCCTCGGCGGCAACTGGGGGCCAGACAATGCCCAGCAGGACAGCGAACACGACCGCGCGGCGCATCGGCCCCCTTTGTGATCCCAGAGCCCAAACGCTCTCTGCAACGCTCTATACAGGTCAGCCAAGGCCGAGAGCGATCCAGGCGTGAGCCGAGCGGCGGATGCGAGGGTGGGCTTCCCGCAGCTGCGCCTTGTCCCTCGGGACACCTCGCAATTCGCAGGTTAGACGTTACGGAGCCATCTGGCTCGCGCAAGGGGAATTATGGAGCTCTCTTTCGTCGCCTTCCGCCTCAATCCAAGAGTGTCTGGTCTAGATGCCCTTGCCGCTTCGGGCCGAGCACAAGAGCCACAGGGTGCGATCGAGCCTGCACCCATACGGATTCAGGCGCACAGAAGGAGTTACTGTGAACTCACACACGCGATTGGCCACAGGGCCGCTGGGAAGTAGGCGCCGTAGCTGTACGTGCACAACGCATACCGTTGCCGGTTCCGGTGTGGTGAATGGCCTGGGTTGCGCGCGCGTACCCACTTGCTCCCAAGCGCAACAAACCGTCTCCTGATCGCCACAACTTTTCGCGTCTGCCAGTGGGCTCGGTACATGCGCAACGCTTGCCCGGCAAATCGAACCCGCGCGCGAGCGACATGCCTATCGCTCCAAGCTGGATGTAGAGAAGCGGTCCGGGAACGCTGGCGGATGTGGGCTGCCCGTCGGGTTTGGCTGAGAAGCTGCCGTCTGAGCTTTGCGTAGCGCAGCCTCTTTCGCGGGGCGGCAGCAACGCGCACAGGGGAGGTGTTTTTCGCCGTCTCCGATGCTTTAGCTTCTAGGTCTCCCGAAGGAAGCGAGTGCCTCGCGAGCACTTCCCCCGGGTTCACGGGAGGGGCTTTCACGGGCTGGTGGGCTGTCCCGCATCCCGCGCAGATCGAGTTGGTCAGGCGCTTCCAGCTCCGCTCGTCGTCATCCAGTCTCTTCTGAACCACCGATCGGTAATCTGGCGTTGCGTCATTCTGCGGGAGCGGCTGGTGCGTTGAAGCAGCATCCGTCTCCACGGGCGACCGAGGTTCCGGTCCGGCCTCACGCTTCTGGCGCAGTGCGCTTTTTACTCTTAGATCCTCGACCAAACGATCAAGGTCAGCTGACAGCTTGTCGTGCTGGCTTCTCGGCGCGCCACCCGCGTTTCCCCCGTCGTTCTCTGCCGCCCCTGCAGAAGAAACCAACATTGCATCCGCCAGCATCATGAATACTGGTAGGATTATCCAGCTACTTGCTCGCATCGGCCTTGCCCGCGTACTTGTTTTTCTATAAGCGGCGGATATATTCTGACGAAGAAGCAGATTACCGGCAATTATCTCTGATGACGACTTTGAATATTTGGTCTTACGAGGTAGTACGCAGTGATTAGAACAGCCGCTCGCAGGCCCGCAACGGAGCGCTGGTCTCATCCACCCGGATCGAGCCACAGTGCGGTTTGCGGAAGGCCCGCAGCCGCCGCTCGATGGCGGGCGCGTAGGCGAGAACCCAGAGGTTGAGGGTGAAGTGGTCGACCTCGACACCGCGTTCGAGGAACGGCTCTTCGATGTCGCGGTAGCTCAGCGGGTACCGCAGGTACCAGGAGACCGCCTGAAGGATCAGCGCCGCCTCGAAATGGCGGCCCCCTGAAGTCGTCCTTGGACCGGCGCTTCAGCTTGGCGGCAATGGCGTTCAGGATCATGAGCAGCCTCCAGGATCGGAGGCGCAACCTCGGCCCGTATGCCTAACGAGCCGTGAATCTCAAAATCTTCGCGGCTGGCCCATGCAGGGCGCCATCGCGGCCTTGAATGCCCAAGTGCTCGACCTCCAGGCAGAACGCGGCGCATGGCAGGCACAGGCGACGTGTCTCTCGGCTCGGGTCCGGCTGGTCGGGTGACGTTGATGCAGGACGCGCTCTACACCGCAATTGCAGAGGCACTCAGCGAGGCGGGGTACATGCCGGCGAGCACCTCCTCCGAGAGGACCGCAGCCCGGATCGCACCTCCCGTTCACAGCTCGATGAAGAATGATATTCCTTTGGCAGCTCCCTCTTGGTCAGGTCCGCTGGTCAATACGGCGAAGTACCAACAGGTTCCTAACCACGTTCGCTCTGATGTCGGCCACCTCTGCAAAATTTAGCCCTCGCGACATCCGAGAAGGTTCGAGGAAAGTGTCGACACTCCTCACTGGCCCCTGGCTGAGGATTTCCAGTGCTTTGGCGAAGCCTCGGGCCTGTGCGGTCGCGAGGCAGACCTCTGATACTTCGCCCCTTTCGAACACCGGGTTCTCAATGACATCTCGAAAAAGAATTGGACCCGTGTCAATGCCCTCATCTATGAAATGTACCGTCACGGCCGGCAGGTAACCATCCCGCAGCATACGATGCACGGCTCCGAGTCCGCGATACTCAGGATTCCAACCCGGATGGGCATTCAGCGTCCCAAGCCGTGGAATTGAAAACGTAGCGCGTCGCAGGATCTCGTCGGTGTAGGAGAGGAGGAGGTCCAGGTTCTCGCCGCGGATGAGACGCTGAGTTTCCGGCGTGCCAAAACCAGTGACAACATGAATCGTCCTCACCAAGGAAGCCGCCTCGGCCTGGGGAGGAGACGAGTTCATCGACAATCGACGGTCCATCGCGAACACGGCGCGCCTGAACGTCGAATAGATTCCGGCGGCACGCAACTTGCGCGTGATCCGCTTCAGATTGCTCCGTGTCCCGGGCCTAGCAAGGAATAGGGCATGTACGGTGACCCCAAGAAGGCCAAGCTCCCGAATGAGCGCCACAGACGCGGGGTTATCGGCCATTGCAAGAACGCCGATGCGCAACCCTTTCATCTAGCCATCTCCAAGAGAGATCTGCTTCCGCCAAGTGTGCCAATGGCTCACAAGCTTCCAAGGCGTGGCCGCCCAAGTCGAGCTGCCGGACCAGCGAGACAATATCTGTTCCGCAACATCCCGATAACCCTCATAAGCGAGTCGGTTGAAGGCTGTCTCGGTATGCCAGTCGAGCATCGCGACGCCGCCGACTGCCCGGATCGTCTCAATCACTTCGTCCGCACGCCTTCGAGCAACGTCGAAACCCGTTCCGGATATAACATGACCGTCCATGATCGCGGTCGGCACAACGTAGAGATCCAGGGCCTTGCGACGCTCCGGGTCCCACGGACGATACGGCAGCGATGTCCCCGCCCGGAAGCCAGGCGCATCCTGCCACGCACAAGAAAGGTCGTACCGAAATCCCGCGTTGACGTGTTTGCGCCAGGTCAAATACGGCTTCCGCCAATCGAGCGCCCAATAGTGATGGCGCAGCCCCGCAACAGGCTGTCCCAATGCCCGCTCAATATCGTTCCGCGTGTCGACGAACTCGTCGAGGCTGGTCTTCGCCTCAATCGCACTATGAAGACCAAATTCCCAACCTTCGCTAGCAAGCCGCCGCAGAACCGTCCAATCAACGGCCCGGTTGAACACAGTCGAGCGGCAGTCGTTCAGCCGCCTCCGTACGCGCCTACGGTGAAATAGATAAAACGCCGAGCAGATGCCGTAGGCGCGCTCCACATTGGCCCAGGCTTCGAACGAGCCGAAATAGCTCCTCTCCACTGGGGCACGAGCCCTTTCTCTCCATCCGAGCTTCGCCAGTTCGCCATATGCTGGGTCTCGACGCAGCAGGTATTTCGTCGTGTTGATGGTGATCTCACTCAAGGCAGAGAGGTCAACAGCATCGGTGTCATGAGTCATCACGAGCGCCATAACGGAGCCATTAGGCCATGGCCGGATCGGGCTTGCGAGACCAAGCTGGCTCGCGAGTTCCGCAACATGGTGCTCTACCAAGGGAATAGCGGAACTATTCCGGCGCGATGACTCGGTTACTCGAAAAACACCACGCCCGTTCCTCGCCGTCTCAGGAATCGAGGCCTCGTCAGCCAAGGTCAAAAGGCGAAACACGCCGCCAATTAGATCAACTTCAACTTTGGCTGGGTTCGCCCAAACCGCGCGACCTGAGGGCAACCAGCGGACCTCATACATCGCCTCGCCGCCCCATGCGGTTGGCTCAAATGGCACGAGGGTCCGCCCCTGAGTACCACCATAAGAAATGTCTGTTTCTCCGACAGCTAACTGGATCCTTCGCCCAAGCCGAACGGCTATTTCATCCAACGTGTAAAGCAGCGCCGCTCTGATTTGGTGCGGTACGTTCTCACCGACAGAGAGGGTTATGCCAGGCGTTTCGATGGGTGGGCAGCTCAATGCGATCTCCATCGAGGTCGGTCTCGGGCGGCTTGATGGCCCCGAGCACCGGATACGTTTCTGAGACCGCCTCTGGCTAAGGGGCCTGCCCGCGCGCTGGCGCGGATTGGGTGTTATGGAGCCTGGGCACTCAATTCGTGACCGCTGCGCGACAGGACGAGGTGGATCACAGGCTGAGCAAGCCGGCCCAGCAGGGACCCTGCAAACAGGAAGTCGCCAGGACTGCGTCGAACATTGGCGATCTTAGCCTTGTATCCCTCGCTTCCTCGCAGGAAGTCGACCTCGTTCAAGCCATGGGCCGCGCTCCAAACCAGATTGGCCGCGAGGAGATGCGCGCCGGGCGATAGGGGGGACCACGCTGCGTCGTAGCTCTTCATGAAATAATACAGCCTGCCCGCATGCACGCAGCCGAGATGCACTGCGATGATCCCCTCGTCGCATTCAAGCCAGGAGAGATGCAGCACGCCGGCCCTCGCAAAGCCCTCGGCGATGCCGCGCAGGATCACACCCGCAGCCTCTGGATCGTTGCACAAGCCCACCCTTTTCTGCCGCGCCGCCCAAGCCGTCTTCTGAGAGATCAAAGCCGTGAACACCCGCTCCGGCACAGGTCCGGCTCGCAGCACCTCGTAGCGGACGCCCTTCTGCACGAGCCGCCGCGTCTTCTTCCGGAACCGCGCGTCGCTGCTCCATCGAAGCCAGGGCGCGCTGTGCAATTCGCTCAGCCTCACCGCGAAGGTAGGCGTGCTGCGAACGTGCTTCGCCGACTGTGCCAGCCAGCGGTTGGTCGCAGTACCGGCCTGGACGGTCTTGATAAGTGCGAGATCGAAGCCTCCGCATCGGTGGATGGCACGCCACAGCGCGGAGCTGGCGCGCTCGTCGGCAGCGAGGATATCGCAGTAGTCGAAGACGTCGCTTCCCACCCAGCGCAGGAACCGCAGGCCGTACCGCCACGTGACCGCGAGAGGAGCCACGGCAACGAGCCGGCCTGCGCGGCGCGCGGTGATGACATGGAGCATCTCGCCCGCCAACTCGCCACGCAGACGCCACCACGCCTCCACCATGGCTGGGTCGGTGAAGACGTAGGTTCCGTGGACCGCCTGCAGGTCCCTCCACTCATCCAACAGCGCAGCGAGGTCGACGGTTGATCGAACAACATCAAACTCGTAGTAGTGACGCTCAAGACACTCTACGGTCCCGCATAGGATGCCGTTTATAAGCTGCCGGCAAGAAACTAATCCTGTGTACATTCTGTGTATGCCCCCATACACAAAGTAAACGCAGGGTACTTACTTCAACTGATATAGACAGAATATCGAGAGAAATTTGGTTTTAATCCGATTGGCGTATGGCTAAGCATGCCGCCCTGCAAAACTCCGTGCGACCTCATGCAGTGCGCCCAATCCGCTTCATCCACTCTGTGAGACCAGCGCAGATAGGAGCCCTTTTTTCGGATGCTGGTCGATTGATGCGATTGCACTTAATGTCGGTCCGGCGTGATCCTTGCCGGTTAGCGCAGTCATTCGGCAATTTCCTGATCACGCATCTGTGCTTCGGTGTAGCGGCGCGAGAGGTCCGGCATGCCTGCAGAATGGCCATGGAAACATGCCGTCCGGCACCTCATGGCGGCTTGCATGCTGCTCTTGCTCGTTGCGACGGCAGCCGTCGCGGCAGATGGGCTCGACATCGGTGAGGTGCGGGAGGGATCAGTCGACGGCCGTCCGGCGCTCGCTGTCGAGTTGTCGTCGAGCCAGCCCTTGGGCGATGCCGCCCTCTCGATCACGTCCAGCCTACCGCTCGTCCTTGGCCCTGCCCGTGTAACCCTCGATAGTTCCAAGCGCGGGGCGCTCGTGCTCCTGCCTCTGGCCGAGCCGCTCGTGGGCGGGGGCAGCCTCGGCGGGCGCGAGTTCTCGCTGACGGTCTCCGATGGCACGCGCTCGACCACGGCGCAGGTGCGTGTGCGGGAGCGTCACGACGAGACGAGCCTGACGCCGTGGGAGAAGGCCGTGGCTGGGCTCGGCATGCTCGGCCTTGCATTTCTGGGCGGTCTCATCCTCAACCTCATGCCCTGTGTTCTGCCGGTCCTGACACTCAAGCTGCTCGCGGCGGTGCGCCTCGGCGGCGGCACACCGGCTCAGGTGCGCGCCGGCTTCCTCGCGACCGCAGCCGGCGTCGTTGCTTCCTTTCTTGTCCTGGCGCTTGGATTGATCCTCGTGCGGCGAGCAGGAGGCATTGTCGGCTGGGGCATCCAGTTCCAGGAGCCCGGATTTGTTGCGGGACTGGCGGTGGTCACCGCCCTGTTCGCGGCCAACCTCTGGGGCCTGTTCGACCTGGCGCTGCCGCGCGCTTTCGCCAGCCGGATCGGTGGACCGGCGAGGGAAGGGCTTGCTGGGCAATTCGCGGTGGGCTTTTTCGCGACACTGCTCGCCACGCCCTGCTCGGCACCCTTTGTCGGCACCGCGATCGGCTTCGCCCTTCCGCGCTCGGGCATGGTCATTCTCGCAGTGTTCCTGGCCTTGGGGCTCGGGCTTGCGGCGCCCTACCTCGCCATCGCGGCCGTTCCGAGATTGGCCTCTTGGCTGCCGCGGCCTGGACCCTGGATGCTACACCTGCGGCGCGGGCTCAGCCTCGCGCTCGCCGGCACCGCCCTATGGCTGCTCTCGATCCTGTCGGCCCAGGTCGGTCCTCTCGTCGCCACAAGTGCTGGCGTGCTGCTTGCGGTGATGACCCTGCTCTTCGCGCCGCGATCCTGGACCGGCGGACGGGTACGGCGCGCCATCTCAAGCGGAATTGGTGCCCTCGCCGTTTCGGTGTTGGTATTGCCCGTCCTCGCCGAGGGGCGGCTCGTCTCAAGACCGGCCACACCTGAAACTGGCACGGTGGCTTGGCGCCCGTTCGACCGCGGCATCCTGCGCGCGCTCGTCGCCGAAGGTCACACCGTACTCGTTGATGTCGACGCACGTTGGTGCCCTACCTGCCGTCTCAACGAGCACCTCGTGTTCGACCGAGCGCTCGTGGCAGATCGGCTCGCTGACGACGTGCTGCCGATGAAGGCGGACTGGACCTTGGCGGACCCGGCTGTATCGGCCTTTCTCGCATCCTACGGACGTTATGGCGTGCCCTTCACCATCGTCTATGGGCCCGGCGCGCCATCGGGCCTGCCGCTGCGGGAGATCCTCACCACCAGCATGGTCTTCGATGCCATGGCATTGGCTAAGAAGGCGGATGGTATGGCCTCGACGCCGACCGACAGACAGCCCCTAGCGCGCCGATGAGGGTATGGGCCCCTTACGGTCGATCCTCGCTTTGTCCCCGACGTAGTTCGTAGCACAGCGTTCCGATAGATCTTGCCCGTGTGGAACGTTCCGGGCCCGGCGTTCCCCTGTTCCAAAGAAGCGGATCGGGCCCCTGGAACGGGAGAGCGTGCGACATCCGAGACCCTAATGGAACGGCAGAGCCGGTCCTCAGCTACGCTCAGAGGCGTTCCAGAACCCGAATGGCGGTCTGGGCGTGCCACCGGCCCCCCACTGGCGTCGCGATCTCCCGCCGGTTCAACTCGGCCGCTATGCCACGCGCCGACAGTCCGGCCGCCTTCAACTCGGATACGACCGGCGCACTGTCGCAGATTGGGCGTTATGAAGCCGTCCAGCTCGCAAAAGTGCCTTTATGGAACCGAAAAGTGGCCCTTCGGGAAGTGCTCGGAAGGTCAGTCAGCCGGCGGCGCATTCGCCTCCGCCTGCCGGGCGCGAAGCCGAGTGACGCGGCCCCCGCGTTCCGCGACGTGGCGCCAGGCGACCAACTCATGGTTTCGTCCCCGTCATCGCTTCGAGCGTCCGTTGCTGGCGGCGCAGATCCTCCAGATCGTCCCTGATGCGCCGCAGCCGCAACTCGACCTCGGTGAGATCGGCCCCGACCGTCATCAGGGCTAGGAGCGCGGCCGTCTCCGCCCGCGCGCACATCTCAGCCCTGCCGATCTGGTCCTTCACGTCGCTCAGCATCGCCTCCCTGGTCGCTGCCGTCGTCATCGCTGCCCCCAGCTCCTAACGCCGAAGGCGGCAAGCGCCTGGGTTCGCCGATGGGGCGTCACGTACCTAACCCGTCGAGGCAGAGATAACCGGCGTCGAACTCCGCGAAGGCCTTCAGCCGCGCCACGTCGGGGACGGTCAGGACGTGGTTGCCCGTCACGATCAGCTCCTTGCCCCGGAGTGCCTGC
>NZ_JBAWTG010000056.1:0-33720 GCF_037106235.1 Methylobacterium nigriterrae
CAATGAACTCAGTGTCGGCGAAGATGGTGCCGAGCCGGGTGCGCAGGAGCAGATAGGGATTGCCGCGTCGGAACGCGATCTGGGCGACGCGAGCGGTATCTTCAGGCACAGGTGGGAGCGGTGATTGCGGCCGGAGCGACATGGGCGACCTCCGAGCGGGACGCTCAGCCTACGCCCAGCACCCTACCTTCCAGAATTCGCCAACAGTGTCCCGTCGTTTTCTGTACAATCGCGAGCAGTGCGCTTGGTGCATCGTCCAATACGCGTGGGACTTCTATATGCGCGGCAACTCGCGTGGGTTGCGCCAGTCGGACTATATCCTGGGCTCGATAATTAGCCGATGATCGAGTCAGGGTGTGTGTTGATGTGGCTCAGAAACTCTGTGCCGTCCGGCAAGGTTTGATGGAGAACCGAGTTTAAACCGTTGGCGTTCTGACTGGAGATGGAGTGCTGCAGCGTGAAGCCATCAATGTCAGCCGTCGTCTGCGAGACGAAATGGGTGCCACCATCGGTTTTGAAGTTTATGTGCTCTCGGACGTGGATCCCACCCCTGACGTCGAATTCAAAGATATCGTTCGTGATTGGTGAGTTGCCGGACATCGGATCCTCCATGTCCAAACGGTGCTTCTAAAAGCCGTCGCGTGTTATCGCGCCTGTTCGGTCTCCTGTCCTTATCCTTTGGAGTACAAAGTGCGAATGAGGGACTTAGCAGAGCCAGGGAAACCGGTTTTCTGCTCTGTGGGCCAAACGGTCGCGAGCGCATCATCCACAGCAGCGAAGCCGCATCACGGAACCACCGAGTCGCAGAACCAGTCTTGGAGGGGCGTCGCGCTCCAGCGCCGCCGTGACGAGTTCCAGGACATGCGCATCGGCTATGCCCGGTTATCGACCGTCGAGCAGAACCTCGACCTGTAGCTCGAGAAGCTCCGCGCCTACGGCCGCGAGCGCATCATTACCGAGAAGGCCTCCGACGCGAAGGCCGACCGCCCCGAGCTAATCCGCCTGCTTCGCGACATCGCGCGCGAGGGTGACACCATCAGGAGCACGGCTGGTCGCTCGAGATGGTCCGCGATCAGCTCGGCCACTAGAGCGTGGTGCAGACCGAGCGAGCCTACGCCTTTCTCGAGGTCGAAACCCGGCGCGCCGCGGCCGATCGCACAAAAGTCGGCACAGTCCCGCACAGCGTGGACGGGGGTGAGCCGGCACAAAAGCCGCACAGTGCATGAGGTTTATTTTGGGAATTTGCGCCGGCTCAACCGCTTATCAGCCCCACGCTGTGTATTTTGGTACCACCATTCCCAGGTTCGAATCCTGGCGCCCCAGCCAGTTCTCGCCAAGTCTCTGATTTTGCCGGCAGCCGTGCCGGCGGGGCGTCTCCGCTGCCCGACCGGCGCACGCGCGCGGCACACGGCCGGGATACGGGATCGTGGCGCGGCGGTCGTGCCGAACATGCCGGAAGTCGTCCGGCGGTGGCGGCCAGCGCGCGGAATCGCCGGGGCGGGCGGGCGAACCGGCCGCGAACGCCGCCCAACGATCAAGGGGCCAATAGGCAGGCTTCCCGGCGGCCCGGCCTGATGCCGCAGCCGCCCGCATCAGGTGAGCCTAGGCGCCGATGCTGCCGCAAAAGAGCAGCGCCCGGCGCGGTTCGGCCCGTTGCACGAGACAGGCGCGTTAGGCCTGGAGCAGGCCGTCCTGGTGGAACGTGGCCTGCACCCAGCCGGCGACGTCCTTTCCGAGAGCGAGACCGTCCTGAGCCGAGAACTGGTAATGGACGCCGGCGTAGATGCGACTCTGGGCATCCTCGGCGGCCGCGTCGGCGAAGCTGTCGAAGTGCCGCGTCACCCCCGGCAGCTCGGCGCTCGTCGCCGAGAAGGACATGTTGCCGTAGAAGGCTTCCATCACGCTCGCCCAGGCACCGGCGAAGACCGCGTGCCCCGACGGGTACTCGGGATGGCTCGGGGTCGGCAGGAGCGGGAGCCAGTCCGGATCGGCCGTGGTCGCCGCGTTGCCGTCGGCATCCGCGTGGCGGATCGCCTCGATCGGCCGCCAGAACGCGTCCGTGTACTTGGCGTTCCAGGCCGCGATCGCCGCGTCGGCCATGGCGACGTCGAGCTCGGCCAGCATCAGCGCGCTCTCCTCGACGCCCGTGCCCGCCTGCTTGGCGATGTCGATGGCGATGTGATCGAGATGGCCGGGGGCCGTGTAGGTGCCGCTGTCGTTGGCCCAGAAGATCGCGATCTCGGTCTGGTCTGCCGTCCGCGCGGTCGAGGTGGCCGAGCCGAACTCCTTCACTTCGTTGAGCGCGGCCGCGTATTCGGAGCTCGTCATAGCCGGCGGGCCGGGCGGCTGGAACTGGTCCGCCGAGGTGAGGGTGAAGGGCGTGACGGCGCCCCATTGCGGTGAGACGGCCGGCGCGTAGGCCGGCAGCGTCGGGTGCCAGGCGCCCGGTTCATGGCTGCCGGGGTCGTGCACGACGCTGTTCGATCCGTCATGCGCCCGGGCTGCCAAGACCGCATCGGCCACGGCCCGACCGAAGGCGACGCCCTTGTCCTCCGCCGCACCGTCGGGCACGCCGTCGAGGCTTTGGGCGAGATCCGCCGCGAGGGAAGCCTTCTGGCCCGGCAGCAGCGCGCTCAGGACGTGCTCCGCCGCCGCCGCGATCGCGGCCGCCTCCGAGATGCCGTCCGGCGCGTCGGCCGTGACGAGGAATTCCGGGTGGTCGTGGATCGCGTTGACCACGTCGAGGACCGCGATGCTCTCGAGCGCCATCAGCCGGGTCGCGTCGGTGGGCGGGATCGTTTGCTCCGCCCACATCGCGTCGAGCGCGTGCTCCGCCCAGGTGAGTACCGGATTGGAATCGCCTGTGTGAGTGACAGAATTCGAAGTACAATGATCGCTGCCGAGGGTCATCTGCGTCTCCTTTGCAAGCCGCGAGGACAGGACGCGAGTTCAGGCGCGCATTCACGCAGAAGTGGAATACGTCTCGCTACATTTATTTCTTATAATAAACAAAGGTATTTCAATTTAAGTTTGAGATTTTCAATAATTTGGATGAGATTTACATATATATACTACGACTACCCCGAATTCTTCTTCAGGATCGTATTGGCGGCGGACGTTAGCCCAGCTTGGCAAGGTGGCCAAGAACAAAGGCAGGGCTGTACGTTAGGGTACGGGAGGCCAGCTGCACGCGACGAGACCGCCGGAATTGGGCCGGCCTGGCGATGCCGCTGCGGGGCGGCCGCGGGTCACGCGCGGGTCACGAGAGGGTCGATGGCGGCAGGTGCCGTCGCGGCCAGGACGCGCGGTGAAGGCCGTGCCGACCCCGGGCCGGAACACCCCTCCTCACGCCCTCCATATCGACACCGGATCCCGAGGGGCCCGGATCTTGCCTTTCCGGCGGGCGACAGGCGTCGCGCGGGCTTCCCGCCCAGCACGCCTGCTGCGAGCCGCGCAACGGAGCGCGGCCGGATGCCGGGACCGTTCCCGACAGCGCCGGCAAGCTTTGCAGAAGCCTCTAACCGGTAAGGACGCACCATGGCCTATCTCGCGCCTGCAGAATTCGCCACCAAGATGGTGGATGCGGGTGAATCCAAGATCTTCATGTCGACCCGCGACACCGTGATCCGCGCCTACATGGCCGGTGCGATCCTGGCGCTCGCCGCGGTCTTCGCCGTCACGATCACGCAACAGACCGGCATCCCGATCCTTGGAGCCGCCCTGTTTCCGGTCGGCTTCTGCATGCTCTATCTGCTCGGCTTCGACCTCCTCACCGGGGTGTTCGTCCTGGCTCCCCTCGCCCTCCTCGATGGCCGGCCGGGCGTCACCTGGAGCGGCGTGCTGCGCAACTGGGGCCTCGTCTTCGTCGGCAACTTCCTCGGCGCGCTGACGGTCGCTTTCATGATGGGCTTCGTGTTCACCTTCGGCTTCACCGCGCCGGCCGACAAGGTCGGCGAGTTCATCGCCCATATCGGTGAGCGCCGCACCGTCGGCTACGCCGCGCACGGCGTGGGCGGGTGGTTCACGATCTTCATCCGCGGCATGCTCTGCAACTGGATGGTCTCCACGGGCGTGGTCGGCGCGATGATCTCGACAACCGTCAGCGGCAAGGTGATCGCCATGTGGATGCCGATCATGGTGTTCTTTTACATGACCTTCGAGCACTCGGTGGTGAACATGTTCCTGTTCCCCTTCGGACTGCTGATGGGCGGACAGTTCTCGATCGGCGACTACTTCTTCTGGAACGAGATCCCGACCGTGCTGGGCAACCTCGTCGGCGGCCTCGCCTTCACCGGCCTGACGCTCTACACGACCCACGTCCGCACCGCCCCGAAGCGGACCGTGCTCCAGGCCGGGCGCCGCCTCGCGGCCTGAACCCGGCTTGACCGGACGGGTCTCGGGCCGCAAGGCCTGAGGCCCGTCCTGCCGGGGCCCGGAAATGCCTTCAGACCTGACGCTCTCCCTCGGCCAGCACAGCGAGCGTGGCCGCAAGGAGACCAACCAGGATTTCCACGGTGCCCTCGTCCCCGAGCGCGCGGCGCTCGCACTCAAGGGTGCCGCGGTCGCGATCGCGGACGGGATCGGCAGCAGCGCCGTCAGCCACGTCGCCAGCGAGACGGCGGTCAAGAGCTTCCTCACCGACTACTACGATACGCCCGACACCTGGTCGGTGAAGACGTCGGCGCGACGCGTCATCGCGGCGACCAACTCGTGGCTCCATGCCGAGACCCGGCGCAATCGCCACCTGCACGATCCGGAGGGAAGCAGGGACCGGGGCTATGTCACCACCTTCAGCGCGCTCGTGCTGAAGTCGCGCACGGCCCACATCTTCCACGTGGGCGACGCCCGCGTCTCGCGCGTGGCCGGGCGCTCGCTCGAGGCGCTCACCGAGGATCACCGCGTCTCCCTCTCGGCCACCGAATCCTATCTCGGCCGGGCACTCGGCGCTGCCGCCCATGTGGAGATCGATCACCACACGGTCGGGATCGAGCGCGGCGACGTCTTCGTCCTGACGACGGACGGCGTGCACGAGCATGTGCGGCCCGAGGCCATCGTCGCGGCGATCACCGGGCACGGCGGGAATCTTGAGCGGGCCGCCCAGGAGATCGTCAGGCATGCCTACGAGAGCGGCAGTGCCGACAATCTCACCGTCCAGATCGTGCGCATCGATGCCGTTCCGGACGGCGAGGCCGCCGAACTCACGGGCCGGATCGAGGAACTGCCTCCGGCCCCGCTCCTCGAACCGTCCGCCGTCCTGGACGGGTATCGCGTCCTGCGCGCGTTGCACGCGAGCCACCGCAGCCACGTCTATCTCGCCCTCGACGAGGAGACCGGGCGCACGGTCGCGCTCAAGGTGCCCTCGACGGATCAGCGCGGCGACCCCGCCGCCCTGCGCCGCCTGATGATGGAGGAATGGATCGCCCGGCGCATCGACAGCCCGCACGTGCTGAAGGCATCCCCGCAGACGCGCCGACGCAGCCATCTCTACACGGTGATGGAATACGTCGAGGGCCAGACGCTGGCGCAGTGGCTGCGGGACAATCCCGGGCCGGAGCTGGAGGAGGCGCGGCGGATCGTCGAGCAGATTGCCCGCGGCGTGAGGGCCTTTCACCGGCGGGAGATGGTGCATCAGGATCTGCGTCCGCAGAACATCCTGATCGACGGGGTCGGGACGGTCCGCATCATCGATTTCGGCTCGACTCGCGTCGCCGGCGTCGCCGGGGACGGCGTGGCGGACGAGCCGCTGCTCGGCACGCTCCAGTACACCGCGCCGGAATGCCTCGCGGGCCAGCCCGCGACGCCGGCCTCGGACATCTTCTCGGTCGGCGTCATCGCCTATCAGATCCTCACCGGGCGCCTTCCCTACGGCGCGCAGGCAACGCGGGCCTTCAGCGAGGCGCGCGCGCGGCGCCTGCACTACGTCTCCACCGCCGCCGCACGCCCGGGCCTGCCGCCCTACGTCGACGCCGCTCTGCGCAAGGCGGTGCATCCGAACCCAGCTCTGCGTCACGAAGCCCTGTCCGCCTTCGTCCACGATCTGCGCTACCCGAACCCGTCGCTGCCGGGCGTGCGGCGGTCGGCGCTTCTGGAGCGCAATCCGGTCCTGTTCTGGAAGCTCGTCTCCCTGATGCTCGCGCTGATGGTGCTCTACCTGCTCGCGAGCCGGGCAAGCTGAGCCCGGAGAGCGGGCGAGGTCGGAAGCCGCCGCTCGGCCACCCCGCTCCGAAGTGCCGCCGCCCGGTCCGGTCGGAGCCTCGCCGCCTGGAAATCGAGGCGCATCCCTGTCGTTGCCGCCTCGAGGGCGCTGGGTTTAAGCCAGGGCCTCGACGATGCGTTGCTGGTGCTTGCGGCCCTCCTCCGGCGTGCGCTCCATTGCGCGCAGGAGATTCTCGGCCAGGATCGCGCCGTAGCCTTTCGCGGTCATCTCCTCGATGACGATCGTCTGGTCGGCCACGCGCCTCGCCCGGTCTTCGAGATGCCGGTGAGCTTGCGGGAGGTGTTCGATCTCGCGATCAAGCTCGGGCATGGTCCCGGACCCCGCCGCCCGCGACAGGCCTCACGCGCCGGACTTCCCGCTCCCGTCGGGAGGCGAGGCGGCCCTCATCGTGATCGAGTTCGAGGCTGCCGCACAGGATCACGGCCGGCGCCTGCCCGCGTCTGCACAAGTCCACGGAGGGGTGCCGTAGCGCGCGTGAACGTCGTCGGGATCTCGGTCGCGTCGCGCTCGTCGAACAACCCGCGGCGGCACCCGCCGGACCCGGGCCAGGCGGCCTCCGTCAGATCAGGCGCTGCAGCGCGAGTTCGCTCTTGAGGTAGGCGTAGAAGATCGGCGCCGCGATGAGGCCGGGAATGCCGAAGATCGCCTCCATGACCAGCATGGCGGCCAGCACCTCCCAGGCACGGGCATGGATCTGGCCGCCCATGACCCGGGCATTCACGAAATACTCCAGCTTGTGGATGACGATCAGGAAGGCGAGCGAGCTGGCCGCCAGCACGGGCGAGACGCTCAGGCTCACCAGGACGATCACCGTGTTCGAGATCAGGTTGCCGATGACGGGGAGAAGGCCCGTGACGAAGGTCAGGGCCACCATGGTCTTGGTGAAGGGCAGCGGGATGCCCATCCAGGGCACGGCCACGAGAAGGTAGAGCGCCGTGAGCGCCGTGTTGAGCGCCGAGATGCGGACCTGGGCGAACACCACGCTGCGGAAGGCCGCAGCGAGCAGGTGAACGCGGCGCCTGAGCGCCTGCGCGAGCGGCCCGCTCTCCGCGGCCCCGGTCTCGCGGCTCACGGCGACCATGCCGCCGATGACGAGGCCGAACAGGATGTGGATGAGCGCCCGCCAGACGTCCTGGCCGATGGAGCGCAGCTGCCCGGCATGCTCGCGCAGCCACGCCACGATCGCCGCCTTGAGTTCCGTCGCCTCCTCCGGGAGGAAGCCCAGCACCCAGGCGGGGAGATGGGAGCGGGCGGTCTCGATCACCTCGGCCATCTTGCGCAGGAGCAGCGCGAGGTTGTCGGGCCCGCTCGACATCAGCGCGACGAGGCCGAGAATGCCGGCTCCGATCAGGCCGGCCACGACGGCCGCCAGGAAGGCCACGACGATGACCTTGGCGGTGCGGTGGTGGACGAGGCTCCCGTAGCGGTCGGGGGCCAGCACATGCACGAGTTCGTAGACCAGCAATCCGGCCAGGAGCGACCCCAGCAGGTGGAAGTGCAACGTGCCGAGCAAGGCGAGGCCGGCCAGAACCTGCGCGGCGAGCCTCAAGCGCGACGAATCGCTCGGTGCCGGCGCGACTGCGCGCGGCTGATAGGGACTTGCGGGATCCAGCATCCGGTCGGCTCGAGCCTTGCGACCCGACAGATCTAATCTCTTTCGGGCGAGCGAGCAGACCCCACCCTTCATCTGCATCGCGGGCAGGAACCCGCTGGGGCGCCTGAGCGGCGAGACCGAGCAGCTTTCCGGTCTCCGCGACGGCGGCGGTCCCGATCGGGGGATTGATGATCCGGGGCCTCCAGCCCGGCCCGCTGCCCCTGGTGCTCGCCCCGAGCTCGCGAACGCGCCGAGGATGCCGTCCGGCAGGCGCTGCTCGGCTCGGGGAGCGATCTCTCGGTCTTCCTCTCGAACGGGCTCGCCTCGGAGGGCGGGCGGTCGCCGGTCCACCGTCCGCGAAGACGCCCGGCAATCCGATCCTGCCTGCCGGTAAGAGCTTGCGCCCTTCCACACGGCGCTCGGCCGTCTTGATGGCGCAAAAATCGTACATAGTCTTTTGATAAAGATAAAGATTAATGTCAGACTCGGCACTTTGATATCATAAGTTGATACCTACATTTCTGAAGTATATCGAAATATAATTGCCGAGCGGATTCGCTATTGTATGCTGGCGCGTCCGCCGCCAAGGCAAATCAGGTGCGCCGACCTGCCGCCGCCGCCTCGGTTCGGCGGCCGCGGGAGCGGCGCGCATCATGTCGAGGAGCGCGATGACGGACGCCCCGGCTCTCGGCCGCCTCGCGGGCTCCCCGGCCGCTGCGTCGGACATGGCGTTCGTGCCCGGAGGCACCTTCCGGATGGGCTCGGAGCGGCACTACGCCGAGGAGGCGCCGGTCCACCGCGTCCAGGTCGACGGCTTCTGGATCGACCGCACACCCGTCACCAACGCCCAGTTCCGGGCCTTCGCACGCGCCACCGGCTATGTGACGATGGCCGAGCGGCGGCCCGACCCGGCGGACTATCCCGGCGCGCTGCCGCACATGCTGCAGCCCGGCTCGCTCGTGTTCAGGCCGCCCAAGGGCGCGGTCGACCTGCGCGACTGGGGCGCGTGGTGGCGCTTCAAGTTCGGCGTGCACTGGCGCCGGCCCTATGGTCCCGGATCCTCGATCGCGGGCCTCGACGCGCACCCGGTCGTCCACGTCGCCTACGCGGATGCCGAGGCCTACGCAGCCTGGGCCGGCAAGGACCTGCCGACGGAGGCCGAGTGGGAATACGCTGCCCGCGGCGGCCTCGAGGGCGCCGATTTCGCCTGGGGCGACGAATTCACGCCCGGCGGGCGGCACATGGCCAACACCTGGCAGGGCGTCTTCCCGCACGAGAACCTCGCCGAGGACGGCTACGCCCGCACCTCGCCCGTCACCGCCTTCCCGACGAACGGCTACGGCCTGCACGACATGATCGGCAACGTCTGGGAATGGACGGCCGACTTCTTCTCGCCGCGCCACCCCGCCGACGCGCCGAAGGCCTGCTGCGTCCCGCAGAATCCGCGCGGCGGCCGGGAGGACGGCAGCTACGACCCCTGCCTGCCCGCGATCCGGATCCCGCGTCGGGTGGTGAAGGGCGGCTCGCACCTGTGCGCGCCGAACTATTGCCACCGCTACCGCCCGGCCGCGCGCCACGCCCAGCCGGTCGACAGCTCGACCAGCCACATCGGATTCCGCTGTGTCTGGCGGGGAGTCATGGGGGGCTGAACGAGGAGATCATCATGCGCCATGGAAATCTCGCGCGGGCGCCATGGGCGTCGACGGTTGGCGGGGCGCGGCTGGGCCGCGCGCTCGCTCGAACGCGGGGCGCGATGCGGGCGGCCCTCCTCGGCGCGACCGCCCTGCTGTCGGCGGCGGGCGTGGCATCCGCACAAGCGCCGGCCCGGCCCTCGGCGCCGAACATCATCTTCATCATGGGAGACGACATCGGCTGGAGCAACATCGGCGTCTACAACCAGGGCATGATGGCCGGCCGGACGCCGAACCTGGATCGGCTCGCTTCGGAGGGCATGCGCTTCACCGACTATTACGCCGAGGCGAGCTGCACCGCCGGCCGCGCCAACTTCATCACCGGCGAGCTTCCGTTCCGCACGGGTCTGACGACGGTCGGGCAAGCGGGCTCGCCGCTCGGAATTCCGGACGAGGCGCCAACCATCGCGACCGCGCTCAAGGCGATGGGCTACGCCACGGGGCAGTTCGGCAAGAACCACCTCGGCGACCGAAACCAGTTCCTCCCGACCGTGCACGGCTTCGATGAATTCTACGGCTACCTCTATCACCTGGACGCGATGGAGGATCCGTGCCATCCAAACTATCCGCAGGCCGCCAAGACCACCGTCGGGCCGCGGAACATGGTGCATTCCTGGGCGACGAACACCGATGATCCGACCGTCCAGCCGCGCTGGGGCAAGATCGGCCGGCAGAGGATCGAGGATGCGGGCGAGCTCTGCCCCAAGCGCATGGAAACCGTGGACGACGAGATCCTCGGGAACGCCTTCAAGTTCATCGATCAGGCACGGCGTGACAACAAGCAGTTCTTCGTCTGGCTCAACCCGACCCGGATGCACGTCGTCACCCACCTGTCCGAGACGTACCAGCGACGTCGCACGCCCGAGAACGGCTGGTCGGTCGAGGAGGCCGGCATGTCCCAGCTCGACGACATCGTCGGCTCGGTCATGCAGAAGCTGAACGACCTCGGCGTGGCAAACGACACCATCCTCGTCTTCTCGACGGACAACGGGGCGGAGAACTTCACCTGGCCGGATGGCGGCCAGACCCCGTTCGCCGGCGGCAAGGGCACGGCGCTCGAGGGCGGCTTCCGCGCTCCCGCCATTATCCGGTGGCCCGGCAAGGTACCGGCCGGCAAGATCGAGAACAGCATCATGTCGGGCCTCGATTGGTTCCCGACCTTCCTGGCCGCGGCCGGCAATGACAACATCGTCGACGAGCTGAAGAAGGGGAAGCAGATCGGAGACCGGACCTACAAAGTTCACCTCGACGGTTATGACCAGACCGATCTGATCACGGGCAAGGGTGCATCCAAACGCAACGAGATCTTCTACTTCACGGAGAGCACGCTGAGCGCTGTACGGATCGGCGACTACAAGTACCGCTTCACCGATCAGCCGAACGGCTGGCTCGGAGCGACCGAGAAGGTGGATTGGCCCATCCTCACCAACATTCGTCTGGATCCCTACGAGAGAACGGGCATGGCGAACGGCAAGAGCGGGTCGCTTGCCTACTACAACTGGTTCGTATTCGAGTTCTGGCGCTTCGCGTACGTGCAGCAGGAGATCGCGCGCGCCGCCCAGTCCGTCATCGAGTACCCGCCGATGCAGAAGGGCGCGAGCTTTAACCTCGAAACCGTCAAGCAGCAGATCGAGAAGGCCATGGCTTCGCATCACGCCAATTGAGGCCCTGTGGCGCCGGGCCATCGGCTGCGGCGTCACCGTCCGCCCGTAGAGACCGACGATACGACTCGGCAGCACGCGGGACGCGTTCGGCCTGAAGGCGCCTCACGGGATGCGGTTCCGGATGGCGGCCAATGTCGAGGCCGGGACGGCGGTGTTGGTCGGGCTGCCCCACGGCGTCGGGACGACCCTGTTCGGCGGCAGGAACGGCAGGGACGGGCTGGTCAGGAGCCCGTTGCGCACGGCGAAGACCCGGCCCTGCCCACAATCGAGCATCGGCGCGCCGGAGGCGCCGCCGTCGAGAAGCAGGCGGCTCGAGCCCTGGATTTCGAGGAGAGCCAGGCCGCTGTAGCGGCCTGCCGGTCACTCGGCGCGGCGGACGATGCCCTGCGCGGCCCTCAGGTGGCCGCCCGGATAGCCCGGGACGAGCACCGGCGCGTCCGGGTGCCGAAACCCGTCCGTCTGACGTGTGATCGGCCCGGAAAAGTCGATGCAGCATCGCGGATGGCACCGCCATTCTTCCGAGGACGCGTCGCTCGGCCGGGCGCATGCCTGCCGGGTCCGAACCGGCCGACGGTGCGGCGCGGTCGAGGAAAGCCACAACGCTCAGTTCTTCGCCACGACCGCCCTGGGCTCCGGGGCCGGTTTCGGCGGCGCGACCCAGAGCGGCGCCGCGATGGACAGCCAGGTGGCGGTGCCCTCGAAGCGGTTCTTCGTATCGAACTCGCGCAGCACCCGCACGCTCGTCGAGACCGGGATCTCGCCGAGCTTGAACGTTTAGCCGACCGATCCGCCGAGCGCCGTGACCCGGCCCTTGAACGGGCCGATCCGGTCACCCGAACCACTATCGCCGGTCAGCTGGTCGTAGAAGTAGCCGACGAGGCCGACCGTCAGTTCCTTGGTCAGGTATTTCGAGGCCGACCATTCGAGGTGGAACTCGGTCCCGGTCCGGTACTGGGTGGCCGGGTTGATCCAGTTGTAAGGTGATGCCGGGGATCACCGAGAGCTCGTAGCCGAGGACCGGGTCGAGATAGGTCAGGGCTCCGGAGAGATCGAGCGCCGGACGGTTGAGCGAGGTGTTGGACAGCTGGCCGCTCTCATAGGAGCCCGACGGGATGACGCCCGTGAGGGTCACGTTCCAGTGGAAGTTGCCCGAGTGCCAGCCGACGAAGGCGGAGGTGTAGACGTCGCCCATGTTGAAGACGGCGTCGCTTTCGCGGCCGGCGACGATGCGGTCGACGCGCGGCGAGAACAGGACGGCCCCGGCATTGACGGCCGGCGTGCCGTACGGGAGCAGAACCTGAAAACCGAGATTGCCGCCGAACAGCTCCACCGGCGTGATCCAGATCGGGTTCGCCAGGCCCAGGTAGGTATCAAGTTTGACTCGGGACGCGACGAGGCCGCCGCTCTGGAAGGCGCGGCCGCCGCCGAGGTCGCCCTGGTAGAAGGAGGCATCGTTCTCGAAGTAGAAACCCGGTGGCGGTGTGACACCTGCCAACGGGCCCGGAACCCGAGCAGATAGACGTCCTGAACCGACTCGGCGGCTTGCGCCTCAGACGCAATCCCCAGCCCGGCGGCGCAGGCGAGCGCTATAGCCAGCACCTGCTAAGTTCTTGGCATGGCTACGTCTCCAATATCGTTGATATGCGGCCACGCTTCCATGGCTGTTGCAAGTTATGAGGCGTTAATGCCGTACTATTCCGTACAAAATCGATCAGCATTGCAAGAATGAAACTCGCACGCGCGTCTATAAAATTGGCCGGATTAGTCGTTTTACTGGCGAGTTCGAACTGGAAGGGTGTCGTGAGCGCCCATCACCGACCTGCCGCTCCGACCCCTCGGCCGCGAAGCGGGCGCTGACGAAGGCCGAACCGATTGTTCAAGCCTCTCCTTGACCTTGCGCGGAGGCCGCCTGCGCAGGCAGAGGCCCATGTCGAGGTGCATTGCTGTGTTCACAGGGGCGGCATCGTCGAGGGGGCCACGCCGGCCAGGAAGTCGAAATCACAGCCTTCGGGAGCCTGACTCACGCTGCGGCGGTAGAGGGCCTTGTAGCCTCGCGGGGGCGCGGGCGGTGGCCGGTGGCCCGTCAGGCGCCGGGCGATCTCGTCGGGTTCCACCAGGAGGTCCACGCGCTTCTCGCGGATCGACAGGCGGATGCGGTCGCCGTCGCGCACCGCCGCGAGCGGACCGCCGATCGCGGCTTCAGGCGCCACATGCAGCACGATCGAGCCGAAGGCGGTGCCGGACATCCGGGCGTCCGAGATCCGCACCATGTCCTTGACGCCGGCCCGCGCAAGCTTCCTCGGGATCGGCAGGTAGCCCGCCTCCGGCATGCCGGCCGCGTGCGGGCCCGCGTTCTGCAGAACCAGGATGTCGTCCGCCCGCACATCGAGGTCGGGGTCGTCGATGCGGCGGCCGAGGTCCTCCAGCCCAGTGAACACGACGGCGCGCCCCTCCGACTCGAACAGCGCCGGAGTGGCCGCGGCGCGCTTGAAGATCGCTCCGTCGGGCGCGAGGCTGCCCGAGAGGGAAACCAACCCGCCGACGGGCGAGACCGGCTCGGCGAACGGGCGGATCACCGCACGGTCGACCCATCCTGAAGGCTCCTCCAAGCGCTCGGCGAGCGTGCGGCCCTCCACGTCGAGGGTGTCGAGGTGCAGGAGCGGCTTGAGCTCCCGCAGCAGCGCGCCCATGCCGCCGGCGGCGTGGAAATCCTCCATGTAGCCTTGGCCGACCGGCTTCAGGTCGACGAGCACCGGCGTCTCGTCCGAGATCGCGTTGAAGCGCTCGGGCGAGATCCGGATGCCGAGCCGGCCCGCGATAGCGGCGAGGTGCACGATGGCGTTGGTCGAGCCGGACAGCGCCATCAGTACCCGGATCGCGTTCTCGACGGACTTTTGCGTGATGACCTGGCTCGGCCGGATACGCGTCTCGATCAGCCGCACGGCTGCGCGGCCGCTCTCCTCGGCGGCCACGAGGCGGTCGGAATGGACAGCCGGAATCGCGGCAGTGCCCGGCAGCGACACGCCGAGAGCCTCGGCGATGCAGGCCATGGTCGAGGCCGTACCCATCACCGCGCAGGTGCCGGCCGTGACGGACAGCCTTCCCTCGACCTCGGCGATCTCCCCCGCATCGACCGTGCCGGCGCGGTACTTCGCCCAGAAGCCGCGGCAATCCGTGCAGGCGCCGAGGCGCTGCCCCCGGTGGCGCCCGGTCGACATCGGCCCGGTCACGAGTTGGATGGCCGGCAGGTTCGCGGAAGCGGCGCCCATCAGTTGGGCCGGCACGGTCTTGTCGCAGCCGCCGATCAGCACGACGGCGTCCATCGGCTGCGCGCCGATCATCTCCTCGATGTCCATGGCCATGAGGTTGCGGTACATCATGCTGGTCGGGTTGAGGAAAACCTCGCCGAGAGAGACGGTGGGGAACGGCCGCGGCAGGGCGCCGGCGGCGAGCACGCCGCGCGAGACGGCCTCCACCAGTTCCGGCATGCCGCGATGGCAGTTGTTGAAGCCCGACGGCGTCATGGCGATGCCGACGACCGGCTTGTCGAGAAGCGCAGGCGAGACGCCCATGGAGCGGGCGAAGGAGCGCCGCAGGAAGCGGGCGAAGTCCCGGTCGCCGTAGTTGGTCAGGCCGCGGTCGAGGCCGTGCGGTTCGTCCGACATGAGCGTGTCCGTGCTGGTCAGGGTGGGCCGTGCCGGCTCAGATACGCGAAGCCCGGCTGCGCGTCGAAGGCGCGCGTCCTAACGCCCTCGTCCTATTTCGCCTTCGGGCCTCACGGCACTGGCGGCAGCGTGCGCTCGACTGATCCCGGCGACCGGCCCGGTCCGCGGCCGGCCGGTCTCACGATCGCCGAGAGCCCGTGGCACCGGGGCTCGCGGCCGGGCGCCGGGAGATGTGGATGGCTCGGCCACCGGTAAGGTTTTGCCCGCGCTGATTGATCTGTGAGAATGAGTTGCGCCGAGCTGTGCCGTTAGGTGCGTTGCCGCCAGCCGATCCGCTGCACGCGCTGGCAGCTGGAAGTGCCGCGCCCTTCCACGTCTGGAGGCGGGCGAGGCGTACTTGGTTCAAGCGTCCAATTCCGATCTGATTCCCCTCATCCGGAAGCTCGAAAGCATCGCGCCGCTCTCCGAATCCGAACGTCAGGCCATCCTCGGCCTGCCGGCGACCGTCAGGGTGCTCGAGGCGCGCCAGGACATCCTGCGCGACAAGGATCGGCCGAGTCTGTGCTGTCTCATCCTGTCGGGCTGGGTCTGCCGCTTCAAGCTTCTGCACGAGGGCAAGCGACAGATCCTGTCGTTCCACGTCGCGGGAGATATCCCGGACCTCTCGAGCCTGCACCTGCCGGTCATGGACCACGGTCTGGCCACCGTGACGGCCGCCCGTCTTGCCTGCATTCCCCATGAGAACATCCGCGACCTGGTGATCCGCTTCCCCGGCATCGGCACGGCTCTGTGGCGCGACACGCTGGTCGATGCCGCGATCTTCCGCGAGTGGATGACCGGCATCGGGCGCCGGACCGCGCTCGGCCGGATCGCCCATCTCTTCTGCGAAATGTACCTGAAGCTGCAGGCGGTGGGACTGGCGGAGGGATACCGCTGCGAGCTACCCATCACACAGATCGACATCGGCGACGCGCTCGGCTTGTCGAACGTCCACGTGAACCGGTCGCTACAGGCCTTGCGCGGCCGTGGGCTGATCTCCCTGCAGGGCCGCACGCTGGTCATCGAGGATTGGCCGGGCTCGTGCGCGGCGGCCGAGTTCGACGCGACCTATCTCCATCTCGAGAGGCCGAGTCCCGCCTGACCGAGGCGGCGCGCCGCGCGCGCCATGGCGGCGTCCGCGGGAGCTGCGCGATTGCGGGCGCCGGCCGACGGGCGCTCGGCTCGCGATGAGGTCGACGGCACGCCGATCGCAGCAGCGAAGCGGCCTGGACGAAGCGGCCTAGACCTTGCGGGCGATGCCCGATCCGGCATGGACCGCACGACGCCCCTTCGCCCGCAGGCGCTCTCGCCAGTTGAGAAGGCCCGAGGCCATCCGATCGAGGAGCCACAACGCCGCGCTGATCACGATCGCCAGGGCGCAGGTGCAGCCGATGAGGACCCCCCAGATGCCGGGTGCCGGGATGATCATCAGGCACAGGAGCCCGAATGAGGCCACGCCTGGAATCCATCTTGCCATCTGAGAACCCGATCCACCCGATCCACGACCAATCTGACCGGTTCTCGTGTTTAAGTTGTTAAGATCTGATGCTCTCTACATCAAAAGATGTGTGATTATGGCCGAGTCGGCTGATTGCAGGTAGGCGCTCGCACCGAGAGGCGATGCTCCGCTGTTCACAAAAAAGCCCATCGAGACTTGACGTCGAAAATCGCGCACTTACCCTTCATCGGCTCAGAATTCGACGATGACTCGGACGTTTCGTCAACACGCGCGAGACGTCGGGATCAAAGGCGGTGCGAGACCGCGAAGACGAGCGCGGTGACTTGCTTTGGTCCGGTATCGCGGAACGCGGCACCCCGGACGGTCGCGCCGGACGGGAGCCGGACGACCGGGAATCGGCCAAGGTCCGGCGCCTGTTCAGGGTCGGGTCAACCAGATCCCTGCGAAGGACAGCGTCGCCGTGTAGACGGCGTTACCGCTCTCGTCACGGGCGACCACCGTGAAGGTCCGGCGATCACCGTCCTGGGGAACCTGCTCGCGGGCGATGTCCGGAAGCACGCGCATCGCTGCCTTGCGAACGTCCTCGAGGGTCGCGCATTCCGTACCCTGATCGTCGTATCGGGGGCCGCCGTCCTGGATATCGAAGAAATATCTCGGCATTCGCCCTCCACGCGGTCGGAGCGGGAACAGTCCCCGGTGCTCCGTCGCCGGCACTCTTCGTCTTCGCCGATGATCGGGCTGGCCTAATCGACCGCTTGGCCGGCCGCATTAACAAGGGTCACGACGGTCGGCGAGGGCCGAGCCCTCGTTCGGTGACCCGGCACGCCGGCGGGTTCCTCGTAAAATGGCCCCTCTCGAAGCAAGCGAGGCCAAGTCGGATCTCATGGGAGGTCGCCCTCGCAGACGGTCGGACGGAGGTCCGTGCCGGCGAGGGCGTGCCGGGCGGAACGATCCCGACGCGCCGATCATGGCGTCTCCAGCGGCGCGGGACACTGACCCAGGTCAATTCCGGTCGAAAAAAGCCCGCCACGGCGGGAGAGTGCCGGGCGGGCCGAGGTTTCAGAAGGAACGTCCCGTAAGGAACCGCCCGAACGTAGCCGGGGGCACGGTCGAATCAATCCGACCTTGGTCGAACAGGGCCGTCGCCGCGCGATCCATCCAACGGACTGGACATTGCGCGAGCCGTGGGCGGCGCCGGCGAAGAGCCTCAGTCCGAAATGTCGCTTCCCTTGGGCAGGCAACTGCGTAGTATTCCACAAACGATAGCATCGGGGAGGGAAGATGCTGTTCGATGCCCGGACGAACACCGACCTCCTGTTCGCGAGCGCCGATGAGCGCTGGAAGAACGAGGTGAAGCGGCGCTTCGGCCCCACCTGTGTTCCGATCAGCCCGACCCGCACGGAGTGCAGGGGCGAGCCCGGCAGCTTCCTGCGCAAGACCTTCGACGCCCGCGAGCAAGCCTATCGGCAGTGGCTGAGGGCACGGGGCCTCGGGGATTTCAGGCTCTCTACGCCTGCGCACCGGCCTGAACCGATCGATTACCTGGCGCTCCTCAAAGGGCCGGACGCCGCCATGGCGCGACCGCACTGGCATTGACGCCGGGGTCAGCGCGCCGCCTCGCCCGGCGTAGGCTCGGCCGCGGCCGCACCCGGCTCCGGCGTCACGGCGGTGCGGGGCGGCGCAATGGCGGCGCGCTCGAGTAACGAGCCGATCAGGCGCAGCAATTCCGCGCATTCCGGAGAGCCCGGCGCGCCCGAGAGGAAGGCGCCGATCTCGATCCGCGAGTCCTGCCCGCCGGAGGGACGGTTCGGCTCGTGCAGGACGTAGACGTCGGCGGCGTCCGCGCCGCGGCAGATCGACCAGAGGTCGCCGTTCGGGCTCGCGTAGAGCCGATGCTTGATCCTCATGTGAAGGTTCCCGGTTCGCCCGATTGACTCGTCGGCGCCGATCCGCGCCGATCCGACAGTACCAACGCCGCCGCGCAGGCGATGGACGCCGTTCGCCTCGATGCGGACCCGAGAAATCCGGGCACGCGGCCCGAGGAGAAGACCCGGTCGGACCCCACAGGTCCGGTCGCGCATGGACCCGAGCACCCGATCCTCTAGTTTGAAGCTTGAGTGAAATCGCAGAGCGCGCAAATCTCCTGTTCTCGCGACCATCGTGCGGGCGACGGCTCGGCCGCGACGCCCGTTCATGCCGTCCAAGACTTGAGGCTGAGTTCGACGATGGTGCGGGAGTCGGAGACGGCGGGAGCATCGAGGTTTCCCGGCGGCGGCGAGATGGGCGCGCGCCTTCGCGCCCACGATTGGGCTGCCACGCCGCTGGGGCCGATCGCGTCGTGGTCGCCATCCCTGTGCACGGCGGTGCGGATGATGCTCGCCTCGCGCTTCGCGATGTGGATGGCCTGGGGACCCGATCTCACCTTCTTCTGCAACGACGCCTACAGGCCGACCCTCGGCGTCAAGCAGACCTGGGCGCTCGGCTCCCGCTCGGACGCGGTCTGGGCCGAGATCTGGCCCGATATCGGCCCGCGCATCGAGCGGGTTCTCGCGAGCGGCGAGGCGACCTGGGACGAGGGCCTCCTCCTCTTCCTCGAGCGGAGCGGTTTTCCCGAGGAGACCTATCACACCTTCTCGTACTCACCGCTGGCCGACGATTCCGGGGCGATCAATGGGATGCTCTGCGTCGTCTCGGAGGAGACCGAGCGCGTCATCGGCGAGCGGCGCCTGCGTGTCCTGCGCGATCTCGGCGCCGGCATGGCATCGGCGCGCACGATCCGGGACGTGGGCGACGTCGTCGAGGCCTGCCTCGCCGGCGGTATCCCGGACCTTCCCTTCGCGGTCTCCTACCTGCTCGGCCCGGACGACGCCGCGCCCGAGCTCCTGGCGCAGGCGGCCCTCGGCTCGGACCATCCGGCCGCCGCGGATGCCGCCGCGACGGCGAACCTCGCGCGGGCGCGTCTCGGCCCGCAGGCTCCCGCGCCCGTCGCGCTCGCCGATCTCGGCCCCGCATTCGCCGAGGCGCCGGCCGGCCCCTGGAACCGGATGCCGGGCGAGGCCCTGATCCTTCCGATCCCGCAACAGGGCCACGGCCGGCCGGCCGGCCTGTTCGTCGCCGGCCTCAATCCCTACCGCCCGCTCGACGGGATCTATCGCGGCTTCCTGGACCTCTTCGTCAGCCAGATCGCGACCGGGCTCGCCAATGCGTGCGCCTATGAGCAGGAGCGCCGCCGCGCCGAGGCGCTGGCCGAGATCGATCGGCAGAAGACCCTGTTCTTCTCGAATGTCAGCCACGAATTCCGGACGCCGCTGACCCTGATGCTGGGTCCGCTCGAGGAAGTGATCGGCAAGCCGCCCGGCGGCGTGATGCCGGAGAACCGCCGGCTCGTGGAGGTCGCCCACCGCAACGGCCTGAGGCTCCTGAAGCTCGTCAACGCGCTCCTCGATTTCTCCCGGATCGAGGCGGGGCGCATCCAGGCCGTGTTCGAGCCGACGGAACTGGGCGCCTACACGGCCGAGCTCGCGTCGAGCTTCCGGTCGGCGACCGACAAGGCCGGCCTCACCCTCGACGTCGCGTGCCCTCCCCTGCCGGGACCGGCCTTCGTTGACCGTGAGATGTGGGAGAAGATCGTCCTCAACCTGATCTCCAACGCCTTCAAGTTCACGTTTCAGGGCAGCATCGGTGTGAGCCTCACCTCGGGCGAGCGGCATGTCCGCCTCTCCGTCATCGACACCGGGACCGGCATCGCCGCGGCCGAATTGCCGCGCCTGTTCGAGCGATTCCACCGCGTCGAGGGCGCTCAGGGACGCAGCTTCGAGGGCTCCGGCATCGGGCTCGCGCTGGTGCAGGAACTCGCGCAGCTGCACGGGGGCGGCGTGCAGGTCGAGAGCACGCCGGGGCGAGGCAGCGCCTTTCACGTCGACATCCCGCTCGGCAGCGCGCATCTTCCGCCCGACCGGATCCGCGCGGAGCGCACCCGCATCTCGACGGCGACGCGATCGCAGGCCTTCGTCGAGGAGGCGGCGCGCTGGCTGGCCAGCGAGGGCGGCGATGTCGGCATTGCCGCGGCGCGCGTCGGCGAGGCTCCGGCCCCGCTATCGCTGCCGGCCTCCGCCGAGCGCGTGCTCCTGGCCGACGACAATGCCGACATGCGCGACTACGTGCGCCGACTGCTCCAATCGCAAGGCTACACGGTCGAGGCGGTGGCCGACGGTGCGGCGGCCCTCGCGGCGGCGCGAAAGACGGCGCCGGATCTGATCCTGTCCGACGTGATGATGCCGAAGCTCGACGGTTTCGGGCTGCTCGCCGCGTTGCGGGCCGACGCCGCGCTCCGGAGCGTGCCGACGATCCTCCTCTCGGCACGGGCCGGTGAAGAAGCGCAGATCGCGGGCGTCGAGGCCGGCGCGGACGACTACCTGACGAAGCCCTTCTCGGCGCGCGAAATCCTTGCCCGCGTCGAGGCGAACCTGAAGCTCGCCCGGGTCCGGCGCGAGACCGCGGATGCGCTGAGGCGGATGAACGCGTCTCTGGAAGCACAGGTCGCGGAGCGGACCAGCGAACGCGACCGGATGTGGCGGCTCTCGAAGGACGTGATGCTGGTGGCGGGCTTCGACGGCATCGTGCAGGCCGTAAACCCCGCCTGGACCGATCTGCTCGGCTGGCCGGATGCCGCGGTGGTGGGCCGATCCTTCCTCGGCTTCGTCCATCCCAGCGACCGGCAGCGAACGGTGTCGGAGACGCGCCGGTCGCTGGAGGGGCTCTCCACCCTGCGCTTCGAGAACCGCCTGCGCCATCAGGACGGCTCTAACCGCATCCTGTCCTGGAACGCCGTGCCGAGCGGCGAGCGCCTGCACGCGGTCGGGCGCGACGTCACCGAGCAGCGCGACCTGGAGGAGGCGTTCCGTCAAGCGCAGAAGATGGAGGCGGTGGGCCAGCTCACGGGCGGTATCGCACACGACTTCAACAATCTCCTTACCGGCATCTCGGGAAGCCTTGAGTTGCTGCAGACGCGCCTCGCGCAGGGGCGGGTCGGAGAGGTCGACCGCTACGTGAACGCGGCCCAGGGCGCCTCAAAGCGCGCCGCCGCCCTGACGCATCGGCTCCTCGCCTTCTCGCGACGCCAGACCCTCGACCCGAAGCCCACCAACGTGAACCGCCTCGTGGCCGGTATGGAGGACCTCGTCCGCCGCACCGTCGGGCCCTCCATCCATCTCGAGGTGGTGGCGGCGGGCGGCCTCTGGGATACGCTCGCCGACCAGAACCAGCTCGAGAACGCCCTCCTCAACCTCTGCATCAATGCCCGCGATGCCATGCCGAACGGCGGGCGGCTGACGATCGAGACCGGCAATCGCTGGCTCGACGAGCGGACCTCGCGCGAGCGCGACCTGCCGGCCGGGCAATATGTCTCGCTCTGCGTCAGCGACACCGGCACCGGCATGGCGCCGGACGTGGTGAAACGCGCCTTCGACCCGTTTTTCACCACGAAGCCGATCGGCCAGGGCACCGGGCTCGGCCTCTCCATGATCTACGGCTTCGCGCGGCAATCGGGCGGGCAGGCGCGCATCTACTCGGAGATCGACGAAGGCACGATGGTGTGCCTGTATCTGCCGAGGCATCACGGCCGGAGCGACGACGCCGAACTGCCGCCGCCGGCATCGGCGAAGCCGCGCGCCGAACAGGGACAGACCGTGCTCGTCGTCGATGACGAGCCGACGGTGCGCATGCTGGTCACGGAAGCGCTGGAGGAACTCGGCTACACCGCCGTCGAGGCGGCCGACAGCGTGGCGGGCCTCAGGATCCTCGAATCCGATATCCGCATCGATCTTCTCGTCACCGATGTCGGACTGCCCGGCGGCATGAACGGACGCCAGATGGCGGATGCGGGCCGTGTCGTCCGTCCGGACCTCAGGGTGCTGTTCATCACGGGCTACGCCGAGAACGCCGTGCTCGGCAGCGGGCACCTCGAACCGGGGATGCAGGTCGTCACCAAGCCCTTCGTGATGGACGTGCTGACGGATCGCATCAAGGACCTGATCCAGGACGCATGAAGGCGGCGCGCTTCGCCGCGCGGGCCCACCAGCCCTGCGGTCGGTATTCATTGATATTCAAAATACAAAACACATTGAACCAAGAAGCGAGATGCGCCCGCAAGGTCGAGCCGGACATACGCATCGGTCCCGAGACGTGTTCGGCTCGCGGCGTCGAGCCGCGCTGTCGCGATCCGTTTCGCTTGCTCTTTGGAGTGAGCCCCGCTTCTCAGTGGATGTCTTTGTCGCGTTGCAGCAAGACTTTGGTGCATCGCAAGAAGGCGGGGCTTCCACTTGCGGACGCCGGTCGCGCTCTCTAGGCTCCCGGAGCGAACTGAAAAAAGACTGACGCCACAGCCGATTGTGCAGGATAATACTTGTCTGCCCGGCCGGGAGCGGAAGCAACAGCCGGAATGCAGGTCTCATGAAGAAAAATAAGGTCATCACCGCGGACGAGGCCATCGCGCTCATCCGCACCAACGACGTGGTCACGACGACCGGGTTCGTTCAGAGCTGCATCCCCGAGGCGCTGCACGCGGCGCTGGAGAAGCGCTTCGTCGAGACGGGCGCACCGCGCAACCTGACGCTGATCATGACCGCGGGTGCGGGCGACAGCAAAGGGCTCGGCACCGGGCGCCTGCACCATGACGGCCTGCTCGGGCGGGTCATCGCGGCGAATTTCGGACGGATGCCGAAGGTCGCGCAAGCCGCGCAGGAGAACAAGATCCTGGGCTACAACCTGCCCCAGGGCGTGATCTCGCAGCTCTACCGCGCCTGCGCGGCGGGGCAGCCGGGCCTGTTCTCCAAGGTCGGCCTCAAGACTTACGTCGACCCGCGCCACGGCGGCGGGCGCGTCAACACGGTGACGAAGGACGACATCGTCAAGCTCGTCGAGGTCGATGGCGAGGAGTGGCTGTTCTACACCGCCACCAAGATCGACGTGGCCTTCATCCGCGGCACCTCGGCCGATCCCTCGGGCAACATCTGCATGGCCAAGGAGGCTCTGACCCTCGACAACCTGGCCCAGGCCATGGCGGCCCGCAACAACGGCGGCATCGTCATCGCGCAGGTCGAGCGCATCGTGGAGCAGGGCTCGATCAAGCCCAAGGACGTGCGCGTGCCCGGCATGCTGGTCGACGGCGTCGTCGTGGCCGAGCCGGAGCATCACCGCATGAATTACGGCGTGATGCACGACGCCGCGCTCGCGGGCGAGATCCGCGTGCCGGTGACCGGGATCAAGCGGATGCCGCTCACCGAGCGCAAGATCATCGCCCGGCGCGCCGCCTTCGAATTGCCGCCGAACGGCGTCGTCAATCTCGGCGTCGGCGCGCCGGAGGGCATCTCATCGATCGCCGCGGAGGAGAAGGTCACCCCCTACATCACCCTCACCACCGAGGCCGGCGCGGTCGGCGGCGTGCTGGCGAGCGGGTCGAGCTTCGGTGCGGCGACCAACGCCGATTGCATCATCGACCAGAACCAGATGTTCGACTTCTACGACGGCGGCGGCCTCGACATGACCTGCCTCGGCATGGCCGAGTGCGACGGCGAGGGCAACGTCAACACGAGCCGCTTCGGCGGGCGCCTCAACGGCTGCGGCGGCTTCATCAACATCTCGCAGAACGCCCGCAAGGTCGTCTTCGCCGGCACCTTCACGAACGGCGGCCTCGTTACCAAGATCGAGGACGGGCAGTTGCGGATCGTGCAGGAGGGACGCTCGCGCAAGTTCGTCGAGCGCGTGGAGCAGAATACCTTCAGCGGGCCCTTCGCACAGGAGCGGAGCCAGCCCGTTCTCTACGTGACGGAGCGCTGCGTCTTCCATCTGACGAAGCGGGGCCTCGAACTGATCGAGGTGGCGCCCGGCATCGATATCGGGCGGGACATCCTCTCGCAGATGAGCTTCATGCCCATCATCGAGAGCCCGATCACGATGGACCGGCGCATCTTCCGCGAGGAGCCGATGGAGCTGCTGGCGGATCTCCTGAATCTCAACCTGTGCGAGCGGGTGAGCTACGATGCCGGCCGCAACCTGCTCTTCGTCAATCTGGAAGGCTGGCAGGTTCGGTCGAAGGGTGACGTCGATGCCCTGCGCCAAGTCCTGGAGACGGCCTGCCTTAAGGCCGGCCAGCGGGTCAACTCGGTGATCAATCACGACGGGTTCCGCATCAGCGAGAACCTGTACGACGATTACGCCGAGTTGATCGAGTACATGCAGACGTACCATTACCTGACATCGACCCGCTACGCGACGAGCGCCTTCCTGCGCCTGAAGATGCAGGAGGCGCTGAGCAAGCGCGGGCTCGCGCCGCATATCTTCGAGCGCAAGGAGGACGCCCACGCCTTCCTCGACGGCCATCAGGCGGGATCGGCCATCGCCTCCGCGGCCTGACGCGACGGGCGTGGGGCGGCCGACGCCCCACGCTCCGCCTTTTCTCGGCGGACGCGGCGGGCGGAGTCCCTGCGAAGGACGCCTTAGGCCGCCTTCTCGGCCGGCCGAGCCGCCCGGTCCGCCTCCAGCGCCCGTACCCGCGGGATGACGTGCTCGCCGAAATACGCGATCTCCTCCTGGAAGTGCAGGAAGGCGAGGAGCGCGAGTTCGACGCCGACCTCCTTGAGGGCCACGATGCGCTCGGCGATCTGGTCCGGCGTGCCGATCAGGTTGGTCTTGAAGCCGTCATTGTACTGGACGAGGTCCTCGAAGCTCGATCTCGCCCAGTTGCCCTCGCCTTCCGGCGAAGCCTTGCCGGCATTCTTCACCTCGTGGCCGAACGCCTTCACCGCCTCCGGATCGGCGTGGTCGATGATCTCCTGCAGGACGGCGCGCGCCTCCTCCTCCGTGCTCCGGGCGATCACGAAGGCATTCACGCCGACGCGCACGGAATGGCCGTTCGCCGCGGCCTTGGCGCGGATATCGTCCACCTGCGTCCGGATGCCCTCCGGCGTGTTGCCGTTCGTGAAGTACCAGTCGGAAACGCGGGCCGCCATGGCGCGCGCGGCGCGCGACGAGCCGCCCTGGAAGATCTCGGGCAGCGGCTCGGCTGGCTTGGGCTTCAGCGTGTAGTTCGCGTAGCGGTAGAAGTCGCCTCGAAAGGTGAAGGCATCCTGCGTCCAGATCCCCCGCAGGGAGCGGATGAACTCCTCGGAGCGGCGGTAGCGCTCGTCGTGATCGAGCCAGGGCTCGCCGATCGCCCGGAACTCGCCCGAGAACCAGCCGCTGACCACGTTGACGGCGATGCGCCCGCCGGTGAGCTGGCTGATCGTCGCGATCTGCTTGGCGGCGAGCGTCGGGTTCCAGGGCCCCGGCAGCAGGGCCGCGATCACCTTGAGGCGCGTGGTGGCCGCGAGGAGCGCGTGGCTGAAGGCGACCGATTCGTGCTGATACTCGGCACCGTAGCCGGCCGTGAAGCGGATCTGCGTCAGCGCGTAGTCGAAGCCCGCCGTCTCGGCGATCTGTGCGAGGCGCCGATTGTAGTCCGGGTCCCAGCTGGTGCGCTGCGGGATTCGGCTGATCACGAGGCCGCCCGAGACGTTCGGCACCCAGTAGGCGAAGCGGATCCGGTCTCGAGAGACGGGCAAGGTCATGGCGTGTCCGGTGTTGGCGGCCGGAGCCGCGGGGGCGGGCCTAAACAGTCGACCGGATCTCAAGCTCGTCAAGAATTCGACTTTCGTCGGCGATATCAGATCAAGAAATGATTGCTTTAGCAAGTCTCGCTCATCGGACTTGATTCGTCAAAGGAAGCATAAGTTTTTATCTCACCTGATATAAGAAGATTGTTTCCCGGTCTCGCGCTCCGACACAAGGATCGACCCTCGCTCGGCGGATGGCCGCTGCGGCGACCGGAATCCTCCGGTCGGTCCGGCAATGCGTTCGTTAAAACGTACGTAGCCATCGTCGACCCGCGGCCGGCCCGCGGGACGCCTCGCGCGAAAAAGCGGACGGACCGGTATTCCAAGAAGAGCGGCCACTCTCGCACTCATCCTACCGTCAAACCCGGCGGCGGCGCGATGTTCATCTCCAAACCACCGTTCATTCAAAAGAACGTTTCATTGACCTGAGGCCCCCGCGCGGCCACCCTTCACGGCATCGGCGACAGGCCATCGCGAGCGGCTGTCCAGCCCGCGCCAAGTCCCTCGTTCCTGGAAATACTTCATGACCCGTCCGCGCATCATCGGTTTCAGTGCGAACATCCAGCGTCCGTCGAAGACGCGCCACCTCGTCGAGGCGATCGCGGACGGGGCGTCCTCGCGGGTTCCGGCGGAGGTCCGCGTCTTCGACATCCTGGATGCCGGGCCGGGCCTCGGCTCGGCCTGGACGCGCGATGCGCTCTCGCTGCCGGCCCGGCGCATGGTCGAGGCGATCGAGGAGGCAGACGCGCTCGTGGTCGGCTCGCCCGTCTACAAGGGCGCCTATACGGGCCTCTTCAAGCACCTGTTCGACTTCGTCGACCCCGGCGCGCTGGCCAACCGGCCTGTCGCGATCGCGGCAACCGGGGGCGGGACGCGCCACGCGCTCGTGGTCGAGCACGCGTTCCGTCCGCTGCTGGGCTTCTTCGGGGCGCTCGCGGTGCCGACCGCCGTCTACGCCTCGGACGCGGATTTTCGCGATGGCGCCGTCGCGGACGAGGGTGTGCTGCGACGGATCGACGACGCGGCAGGCCAGCTCGCCGCCCTCCTGGCCCGCGGCATCCAGGCACAAGTGCGGCCGCAAGGCCTCATGGCGGCCGGAGCGGCCCGATGATCATCACCCGGCGCTCCATCCTGGCGACCGCTCTCGCGGCAGCTGCGGCGGCCCGGCTGCGGGCGGCCGAGGAGCGGGTATTCCGCATCGGCTACCAGAAGAACGGGATCCTGGTCGTCGCCAGGCAGCAGGGCGTCATCGAGCAGCGGCTCGCCGGGCTCGGATTCGGTGTGCGCTGGGTCGAGTTCTCGTTCGGGCCGCCGCTCCTCGAGGCCCTCAGCCTCGGCGGCATCGATTTCGGCCAGACCGGGGACGCACCCCCGATCTTCGCCCAGGCCGCGGGCGGCAACCTCGTCTACGCGGCGGCCCAGGAGGCTGCCGGCTCGGGCGCCGCGATCCTGCTGCCGCCGGGCTCGCCCGTCCAGCGGGTGGCCGACCTCAAGGGCCGGCGCGTCGCCTTCGCGAAGGCGTCGAGCGCGCATAATTTCACGATCGCGGCTCTCGAGAAGGCGGGGCTGACCTATCGCGACATCGAGCCCGTGACGCTCGCTCCCGCCGACGCGGCGGCGGCCTTCACCCGCGGCAGCGTCGAAGCCTGGACGATCTGGGACCCCTACTTTGCCATCGCGCAGGCTGCCGAGGGCGTGCGCGTCCTCACCCTGGCCACGGATGTCGCGCGCCCGAACAGCTTCTTCCTCGCAAACCGCGGCTTCGCGGAGGCGCAGGGCGCTGCGCTGCAGGCCGCCATCGATGCCCTCGCGGAGGTGGCGCGCTGGTGCGGGGCAAATCACGGCGAGGTCGCCGCCCTCCTCTCCAAGGGGACAGGCGTGCCACTCGCGGCGACGCGCCGCGCCGTCGACCGGACCGACTACGTCATCGGCCCGATGAATCCGGCCGTGACGGCCGAGCAGCAGCGCATCGCCGACCGCTTCCACGCGCTCGGCCTCATTCCGAAGCCGATCCGGATCGCCGAAGCGCTCTGGTCGGCGCCGAACCGCAACGGGTGATCCCATGTCAGAGCGCAACTCCTCTCCCGCGAACCGCGGACATTCCGCCGCGCCCACCCTCGCGGGTACCTCTTCCGTCAGCCGCCGCACCGTGCTTGCCGGGGCGCTCGGCGCGGCCGCGGTGGCCTCCATCCGCCCCGTGCGCGCCGCTGAGGCCCGCCTCCTCCGGGTCGGCTACCAGAAATACGGCACCCTCGTCCTGCTCAAGGCCAAGGGCCTCCTCGAGCGCAAGCTGGAGCCCCTTGGCTACCGCGTCGCATGGGCCGAGTTCCCCTCGGGCCCGCCGCTTCTCGAAGCCTTGAATGCGGGCGCGATCGATCTCGGCTCGGCCGGCGAGGCGCCCCCGATCTTCGCCCAGGCCGCGAGCGCGGACCTGCGCTACGTCGGAAACGAGCCGGCCGCGCCGCTGGGAGAGGCCATCCTGGTGCCGGCCGACAAGCCCGATCCGGACGGTGGCGGACCTGCGCGGCCGGACCATCGCGCTGAACCGCGGCTCCAACGTGCACTACCTCGTGGTGCGCGCGCTGGAGCAGGCGGGGCTGGACTACCAATCGGTCAAGCTCGCCTTTCTCCCGCCCGCAGATGCCGGCGCGGCCTTCGCGCGCGGTTCGGTCGATGCCTGGGCGATCTGGGACCCCTATCTGGCCTCCGCCGAGCGGGCGACGGGCGCGCGCACCCTCGCATCCGGCGAGGGACTTGCCCCGAACCGGCAATTCTACCTCTCGACCCGCTCCGTGACGGAAACGCACCGCGCGGCTCTCGATGCCGCGCTCGCGGCAATCGGCGAGACCGATACCTGGGCAAGGGCCAACACCGACGTGGTCGCGGCCGAGCTCGCGCCCTCGGTGGGGATTCCGGCCCCGATCCTCACGGTGGCGCTGAAGCGCCTCACCTATGGGGTCGCCCCGCTCGACGCGCAGACCATCGCCGACCAGCAGCGCGTCGCGGACGCCTTCCATGCCCTGCACCTGCTGCCGAAGCCGCTGCGCGTCGCGGACGCGGTCTGGTCGCCGAGCCGGAACGGGTGAGCGCGATGACGATCTCCATCCGAAACGCCGCATCCGGCGCCGGCAAACGGCTCGCGCCCTGGCTCCTGCCGACGCTCCTCCTCGGCGGTTGGCAGGTCGCGAGCTCGGCCGGGCTCGTCTCGAACCGGTTCATGCCGGCGCCCCTGGATGTGGTCGCGGCGGGTTGGCGGCTCGGTCGCACGGGCGAGCTCTGGACAAACCTCGGCGTCAGCTTCCTGCGCGCGGTCGGCGGCTTCGTTGTCGGCGGGGGGATCGGCTTCGTGCTCGGCCTCGCCAACGGACTCTCGCCGCGCGCGGACCGGCTCACCGACACCACCGTCCAGATGGTGCGCAACGTGCCCCATCTCTCGCTGATCCCCCTCGTGATCCTGTGGTTCGGCATCGGCGAGGAGGCGAAGCTCTTTCTCGTGGCGCTCGGCGTCTTCTTCCCGATCTACGCCAACACGCTGCACGGCATCCGCTCGGTCGATCCGCAGCTCATCGAGATGGGCCGGGTCTACGGCATGGGACCCGTCACCCTGTTCCGGCGCGTCGTCCTGCCGGGTGCGCTTCCCTCGATCTTCGTCGGGCTGCGCTACGCGCTCGGCATCATGTGGCTCACCCTCATCGTGGCCGAGACGATCTCGGCCTCCTCCGGCCTCGGCTACATGGCCATGCAGGCCCGCGAGTTCATGCTGGTGGACGTCGTGGTCCTGGCCATCCTCATCTACGCTGTGCTCGGCAAGGTCGCCGACCTCCTGACGCGGGCGCTCGAGCGCGCCTGCCTCGCCTGGAACCCCGCATACCGGACGGTCTAAGCACCATGCTCCTCGACGAACTCAGGCCCTCCCGGCCGAATCGCGCCCCCGCCTCGCCCCGCGCCTCCGCGCCGGAGGCCGCGCGTCCGCGGAGCCCGGCGGCGCGCGGCCTCGCCATCACCCTGCGGGGCCTCGCCAAATCCTTCGATGCGCGTCCCGTGATCGCGGGCATCGACCTCCACGTCCCGGCCGGCCAGTTCGTCGCGGTGGTCGGGCGTTCCGGGTGCGGCAAGAGCACCCTTCTGCGTCTGATCCTCGGCCTCGAGGATCCGAGCGCCGGACTGATCGACCTCGAAGCCCCTGCTTCCCGACGCGCGCCGCGCGGCATTCCGAGGCGCATCATGTTCCAGGAGCCGCGCCTGCTGCCCTGGGCGCGCGTCGTCGACAACGTCGCAGTGGGCCTCGGCGAGGATGGCCCGCGCGCCGAGCGCCGCGCGCGGGCCGAGGCGGTGCTGGCCGAGGTCGGGCTCTCCGAGAAGGCGGAGAGCTGGCCGGCGACGCTCTCGGGCGGCCAGCGCCAGCGCGTCGCGCTGGCCCGCGCCCTGGTGAGCCGGCCGGGCCTTCTCGCCCTCGACGAGCCCCTCGGCGCCCTCGACGCCCTCACCCGCATCGACATGCAGGCCATGATCGAGCGGATCTGGTTGGCGCAGGGGTTCACCGCCCTGCTGGTGACCCACGATGTCACGGAGGCGGTGGCACTCGCCGACCGCATCCTCGTGATCGACGAGGGACGCATCGTCCTGGATCTGCGCGTCGACGTGCCCCGTCCGCGCCGCCGGGGCGACCCCGACCTCGCGGCGCTCGAAGGCCGCATTCTCGATCACCTGCTGGGCGAACGCGCCGCCTGACCTCATTCGGAGACCGACCATGACCGGACAGACCGACATCCTGTGGTTCCTGCCAACCCACGGCGACGGCCGCTATCTCGGGGCTTCCGAGGGCGCCCGCGCCGTGTCCCTTCCCTATCTGAGGCAGATCGCGCAAGCGGCGGACGAGCTCGGCTATTACGGCGTCCTCCTGCCGACCGGACGCTCCTGCGAGGATTCCTGGGTCGTCGCCTCGGCGCTCGCGCCGCTCACGCGCCGTCTGCGCTTCCTCGTCGCCGTGCGGCCGGGGCTGCAGGAGCCCTCCGCGGCCGCCCGGATGGCCGCGACGCTCGACCGGATCTCGGACGGGCGCCTCCTGATCAACGTCGTGACGGGCGGCGATCCGGTGGAATTGCGCGGCGACGGCGTCTTCCTCGACCACGACGAGCGCTACGCCGTGACGGACGAGTTCCTGAGCATCTGGCGCGGGCTGATGGCGGGCGAGACGGTCACCTATACGGGCAGGCACCTGCGGGCCGAGCAGGGCCGGCTGGTCTTCCCGCCCGCGCAGAAGCCCTATCCGCCGCTGTATTTCGGCGGCTCGTCACCGGCCGGGATCGAGGTCGCGGCCGACCATTGCGACGTCTATCTGACCTGGGGCGAGCCTCCGGCCGGTGTTGCCGAGAAATTGGCGCGCGCCCGCGAGGCGGCCGAGCGGCGGGGCAAGACCTTCTCGTACGGCATCCGCCTTCATGTCATCGTGCGCGAGACCGAGGGGGCGGCCTGGGCGGCCGCCGAGGACCTGATCTCGCGCCTCGACGACGACACGATCGCGCGCGCGCAGGCGACCCTGAAGCGTCAGGATTCCGTCGGGCAGAGCCGGATGATGGCGCTGCACGGCGGCGATCGTAGCAGGCTCCAGGTCTCGCCGAACCTCTGGGCCGGCTTCGGCCTCGTGCGCGGGGGCGCCGGCACCGCCCTTGTCGGTTCGGCAGATCAGGTCGCCGACCGGATCAAGGAGTATATCGATCTCGGCATCGACCGCTTCATCCTCTCCGGCTATCCGCATCTGGAGGAGGCCTACCGCTTCGCCGAACTGGTCTTCCCGAAGCTGCCGCTGCGCACCACCACGGGCGTTCCGTCCGCCACCGTCCGGAACAACGGGCCCTTCGGCGAGATCATCGCCAACGACATCGTGCCGGGCCGGCGAATCGGCGCGCACTGAACGGCCCTCGGCGGGCCGACCGACGCCGCTCCTGTTCCTCAAGCCCGGAATCGGCCTGCCCCTGCGTCGCGCGACGGGTCGACGCGAACCCGGCCCTCGTGGCAGAAGCCCTGAAACGGCACAGGGTTAGGGTTGTGAGCGAACGCGAGACACCACCGAAGGCGACATTCGGCGTCGAGATGGGACCGAACGATCCGCGCATCCGAATTCAGATCGGCGAGCGGTCCATACCGGTGGACATCGAGCCCGAACAGGCCGCGGAGCTCGGGCTGGCGCTGCTCGCCGCGAGCGCCGTATGCTCCCCGGGCCACCCGCGGCCGCAGGAGGGCGAGGTCATTCAGTCCGCCCACATGCCGGTCGTCGGCTGGCAGACGGGCACGCTCAGCGTGGCACGGCTGCCCGTCCTGCTGGCAACGCTGCTGGGCGGCGCGCGCCTGATCCTGCGCTTCACCCCCGAGCAGGCGGCGGGCTGCGGCGAGGCATTGCAATCGGTCGCCGCGACCGTGAAGGAAGCGGGATGATCGGGCGCGTCAGGCCGCGAGCCTGTCCGCTACATCCTCGGCGAGCGACAGGCTCGCGGTCAGGCCCGGGCTCTCGATGCCGAAGAGCTGCACGAGGCCGGGCAGCCCGTGCTCGGCCGGCCCGTCGACGACGAAATCGATGACGGGCTCGCCGGGACCCGACAGTTTCGGGCGAATGCCCGCGTAGTCGGGCACGAGAGCGCCGTCCGGCAGTCCGGGCCAGTAGCGGCGGATGGAGTCGTAGAAGACGGCGCTTCGGGCCGGATCGACCCTGTAGTCGATCCTGTCGGTCCACTCGACGTCCGGCCCGAAGCGCATTCGCCCAGCCAGATCGAGGGTGAGATGGGTGCCGAGGCCGCCTTCGACCGGCGCCGGGTAGATCAGGTGGCGGAAGGCGGGCTTGCCGGCGCAGCCGAAGTAGTTGCCCTTGGCGAGAACGAGGCGCGGTACGCGCTCCGGCGGGTAATCCTCCGTGCGGGCGGCGAGCGATTGCGCCGCGAGGCTCGCGGCGTTGACCACGCCGTCGAAGGCCATCTCGCCCTCCGCATCCCCTGCGAACCGCACGAGCCAGGCGCCATCATGCCTGATCAGTCGCTCGACCGGCGTCCGGAAGGCGACGACGCCGCCCCGGTCCTCGAGATCGCCCTGGAGCGCCAGCATCAGGGCATGACTGTCGACGATGCCCGTCTCGGGCGAGAGGAGGGCCGCCGTGCAGGCGAGGTTCGGCTCGAGCCTCCGCGCCTCGGCCGCGTCGATCAGGCGAAGATGCTCGACGCCGTTCTCCTGCCCGCGGAGGTGGATCGCGGCGATCTTCGCCGTCTCGGCCTCGGAGGTCGCGACGATGAGCTTACCGCAGCGGGCATGGGGCACGCCGTGGCTCTCGCAGAAGGCGTAGAGCCTGCGGCGCCCGGCGACGCAGTGCCGGGCACGCAGCGATCCGGCAGGATAGTACATCCCGGCATGGATCACCTCGGAATTGCGGGAGGACACGCCGGAGCCGATCGCGGCCTCGGCCTCGGCCACCACGACGTCGTGCCCGCGGCCGGCGAGAGACCGCGCCACGGCGAGCCCGACGATCCCCGCGCCAATCACCAGGACTTGCATGCTCGACGCGGCTCCCCGCACCCGCTTCCGGCGCCGGAATCAGGACCGACCCGACGCGGGCTTGGCAGGCATCCGGGAGGGAAGCAAGGACCGCGTCGGCGCGCCTATTTTTCGCGCCATGCTTTTGCGATTTGGTCGGTGAGGGGTTTTGTGAGGTAGCTGAGGACGGAGCGCTCGCCGAGCTGCAGGAAGGCCTCGACCG
>NZ_JBAWTG010000057.1:0-33086 GCF_037106235.1 Methylobacterium nigriterrae
GGACGGCGTAGAGGTCGCCGCAGGATCGCTCGGCGTAATCCTCCGGCATCGGACAATCGCGGATCTGATCGATCGTCCTGCCCACGAGCCGGGTCCGCAGCCCCAAGCCCCTGATCACGATCGACGCCGTGCCGGCGCCGCGCTTCTGCGAAAGGACGACGCGCTCGCGGTAGAGCGTCGTCGCAGCGGGATCCGGCGTGTCCAGCAGGAGCTGGACGACGTCGCCCGGCAGGACGGCGCGCATCGTTTCCGTGGAGAAGGCTTCCGTCTGCTCGGCCGCAACGCTGCCATCGGCAGCATAGCCGGGTCCCACGCCGGTCGGCGTCACGAAGACGGTCTTCGCGGCCGCGCCCTGGGTGGCCAGCACAGCGAGGAGGAGCACCAACGGAAGCCAGCGCCCGATCTCGCGCAGCGGCCACGGAAGGGATGTCCCTTCCGTCGTCACGGCGTCAGCGGCATGCCCCTGTGAGGCGGCAATCATCGGCATTCTCGTGTCGCCACGGCACAGACGAGCGAGCCGTTCGGTCGGCCTTGTTTGCCCCGCCCGACCTCACGAAGCTTGATCGGAGCCTATTCTGCCGGAACCTCCTCGATTTCCTTCCTCTCCTCGGCCGCGCGCTTGCGTGCCTCGTAGGCATCCCTGTATCCGCGCGCGACGGCGCGGACGCCGCGGCCGATATCGTCGTAGACGTCGTCGGGCAGGTTGGCGAGGGAGACGCGCAGCGACCAGTTCGGTGCCTCGAAGCCGCCCCCGTTCAGAAGCACGATCCCGTGGACCTCGGCCAGGCGGAAGGCGAGGTCGAGGGGATGGACGTTCCGCTTCAGGTAGTCGACCGCATCGTCGCCGATGTTCTTCCGGGCCCAGAACTCGAAATCGATCAAACCGTAATAGGCATCGAAGTTGGAATTCGGGGTGAGCTTGAGACCGAGGCCCTCGATCATCGACCAGGCGCGCCGATTGACGATCTCCATGCAGGCGCTCTGATAGGCCTTCTTCTCGTCCATCAGCTCGGCCAGCGAGAAGAGGCTCATCATGACCTGCTGCGGCAGCGAGAGGCCGGCGGTGTGATTGAGCGCGACGTCGCGACTGTCGGCGACGATGCGGTCGATGAACTTGAGCTTTCTCGGCTCAAGCGTCAGCGGGCCGTAGCGCTTGTCGAGAGCCGCCGTCTCGCTGCCCGGCAACGCGGCGATCATCTTGTCGAAGATGTTGTTCTCATGAAGAGCGATGACGCCGAGCCGCCATCCGGTGCAACCGAAGTACTTCGAGTAGGAATAGACCCCGATGGTGTTCTGCGGCAACTCGGCCATCAATGATCGGAATTCATGCACGAATGTTCCGTAGACATCATCAGTCAGAATCATCAGGTCTGGACGCTTGGTTTTAACGAGCTTGGTGATCTTCGCGACCGTCTCGTTGCTCATTGCCATGCCGGTCGGATTGCCCGGATTGACGACGAAGAAGGCCTTGATCTTGGGGTCGAGAAGCTTGTTGATCTCGTCGTCCGTGAATTGGAATTTGTTCTCCTGCGGCGCCTTGATATGCACGACGTTCAGGGCGTAGTCCTCGAGATGCGTCATCTCAAGATACGGCGTGAAGATCGGCGTGCCGAGCGCGATTGTGTCTCCCGGAAGCAGCAGGCGATTGGCTTTCAGCGACTTGAAGAGGTAGCACATCGCGGCCGTGCCGCCTTCGACCGCGTAGAGGTCGAACTTGCCGGCAGGCTTCCGCGTCCCGCACATCGCCCACATCAGGTACTCATGGACGATCCGCTCGTTGTGGACGAGCATGCGGTCCGGAACGGGATAGTTGTCGCCGATGATCGAGTCGACGAGTTCGTGCACGAAGGCGTCCGGCTCGAAGCCGAAAGTCTTCACCGCGTAGGGGACCATGGCGGAGAGGAAGAGGGCGCCGGGCATCTCGGGATGTTGCGCGAGCCATGCGTCGAGGCGGGCGGCGATGCCGCCGGCCTGGGGCATTCCCCCGAGGCCCGCGGGGTGGCTCATCGCGCGCTTGCTCTCGCTGACCGCGAACTGACCGAGCAGGAAAAACCCCTCGCGCGGCGTCGTGGCAACCCAGTTGGGATTGCCGCGGCCGGCATTGAGGAAAGCCGCCTGCGTTCTCCGCGACGTCGACTTGGCCAGCTTGATCAGCTCGTCCTTGATCTCGAATGGACTAAGGGCCTCAAAATCTTTGAGATTCAGCGCTTCCGTCATGGTGATGCTCCGATTAATTCAATACAATCATGAAGAAAGAAGCACGATGACCATGCCGTAGATGGTCAGTACCGTATTGCCGATGGCGTACGGCATTCCGTAGCCGAGCGCCGGAATCTTGCTCTTCGCCGTTTCCTGGATCATGCCCAGGGCCGCGGTCGTCGTCCGGACGCCTGCACAGGCGCCGAACAGGATCGCCGGGTGGAACTTGAAGAGGTATCGGCCGATATAGACCGACAGGATCATCGGTACGGAGGTTGCCACGGCGCCCCAGAGGAACAGGCTCAGGCCGACCGACTTCAGCCCCGCGACGAAGCCGGGCCCGGCCGTGATGCCGACGACGGCGATGAACACGTTCAGCCCCAGCGTGTTCATGAGCCACAGAGCCGGCCCCGGGATGCGCCCGAAGACCGGCCGGATCGTCCGGAGCCAACCGAGCAGCAAGCCGGCGAGCAGCGCTCCGCCCGTCGTGGACAGGCCGATCGGAATGCCCCCGACCTTGTAGCTCAGGGCGCCCACCAAGCCGCCGAGCACGATACCGCCTCCGAGGAAGGCCACATCGGTGGTCTCGACCGGGCGATCCGGATAGCCGAGGTGCTCGATCGCCAGCTCCACATGACGGCGGCTGCCCACGAGGGTCAGGATGTCGCCGCGCAGGACCTGCGTGCCCGGCAGGACCGGAATCTCGATCATGTTGCGGGTGATCTTGCGCAGGTAGACGCCGCGCGCCCAGTCGCTCCCGGAGAGCTCCTGAAGGGTCTTGCCGCCAATCGTCTTGCTGGTCACGAAGACGTCGACAAACTCAGCTGGCAAATCGAGAAGCTCGCGGTCCTGCACCTCCTCGAGGATCGGGTTGATCGTCTCGACGAGATGCTCGCGGCGCCCGGAAATCGCGACGATGTCGCCGGGCTGCAGCACGGTGGTCGCGTCGGCCTCGATGATCTCCCGGCCGCGACGCAGGCGTTCGACGTAGACCCTCAGGCCGGGCCAGATATCCTTCACCGGCTGGCCGGCGATGGCACGATCCTGTGTGACGCGGTAGGCGCGCAGCTCGATGGCGCGGTAGGCGGACGTGAGGCCCGGATCGAGGCTCGTGCCGCCTCCCATCTCGGCTTCGTAGGCCTTGCAAGCCTTGGCGAGATCGACGCCGATCAATTTCGGGCCGAGCTGAGCCAGGATGATCGCCGAGCCGATCGTCCCGAAGATGTAGGTGACGGCATAGCCGATCGGGATCTGATCATTGTAGGTCTTCACCTGCTCGGGCGAGAGCCCGAGACGGGCGATCTGATCGGAAGCGACCCCGATCGACGCCGAGATCGTCTGTGAGCCTGCGTAGAGCCCGGCGGCATATCCGAGATCGAGGCCCGCTATACGGGCGCAGAGCAGCGGGACGATCAGGCACAGCGCGAGAACGACGAGCGAGAAGCCGATCTGCCTCGGGCCCTCCCTGGTCAATCCGCTCATGAATTGCGGGCCGACGCCGTAGCCGATGGCGAAGATGAACAGGATGAAGAAGGCCGCCTTGACGTTCGGGGAAATGGTAATGCCGAGCTGACCGATAACGACGGCGGCCAGCAGGGTGGCCGTGACGTTCCCGAGGCTGAATCCCGCGACCTTTCGGGATCCGATCGAGAAGCCGATGGCCAGCGACAGGAAGATCGCCAGCTCGGGGTAGCTCCGCAAGGTGCCGATAAACCAGTCGATCATGGCCGCGCTCCGGCAGAATGACATCTCGGCGTGATCAGCTTGGACCGCTCAGCCTCATCAGGTCAGGCGCGCGACGGGGTTGCGCGATTGAACCATCAGCGCGCGACGTAGACTGGGCGGTACAAGCCGGTCGGATCCCATCCGTAGCGTGCGGGGACCGGCGCCCGGACGGTGACGGGGGGAGCGGGGTCGAAGGGTAGCGCCGCAGCGCCGACGGAAATGAAGCCTGCAAGCGCGCGCACGTCGTCCGGTTGGCGCAGATCGCGCGAGATGATCCCGGCCTCGCGCTGCAGCCTCAGATTGCAGGCCCTGGAGGGAAGACCGCCGGCGGGCGTGCAGGCGTCGTGCCGTGCGCAGGCGGCGTCGAGAGCATCGATGGGTGGGAAGGGCGCGTTGTTTCCCAAGCCGCAATAGTTGCCGTGCAGGAGCAACGACGGCTCTTGCGGATAGGATTGCGCCCGTGCCGGTTCCGATGCGGCGAGGAATGCCGCCGGAATGAGCGACGCCACGATCCCGAAGGTCATGGCACGCGACCTCAGGCGCGCGCGGGGGGGCGATCCCGCCGAAGGATCTGCCCGAGCCATCCGGAGCGTCGTCATCGGATCGTCTCCCTGCCGGAGGACAACACACCGCAGCAAGCCGCATACGATCAGGCCACGCGCCCACATATCAGGTGCGCTCACCGTCGAACCCTGATGGAATCGAGGATAAAGCCGAGCCGAGCCGGACGCTTGATCGAAGGGGACAGCGTCCGGTCAATGAGCGAACTGTACCGAACCCGATCAGGTTTTCTATCTTTGGATAGCAACAATCGGCAAATACGGCTCCAGGCTACTCTTGCCATCGGGAAAGGACCCTGATCGTAGAGCCAATTTCCGACGGGCGAGAATGCTTCAGTGGCTTGCGGGCATATTGCCGAATGTGCGGCGCAGGCGTTCGCTACGTCTCGAGGCCACCCGCAGATGGGGAACGATCAGCATCCGGAAGGCCAGGACGATCCGGCTGTACTCTTCCTCGCAGGCCTTGGCCCGCTCGATCGGCAGATATTTCTTCTCGACGATGTAGCCGAAGCGGCGTCTGTCCGAGCCGTAGGCCATGCAGGCAAGGTTATAGAAGCGCTGCCAGGACAGGCCGTGTGCGTCGGCAAAGCTTCCCCGGTCGATCGGCTCGTGTCTGCCCAGCGTCGCGAAGAAGTAGCCGCTGCCGTTCACGACGCTGCGCGCGTCCGCGGGCGTGAGGTGGAGCAGAACGAGCGAGGCCACCTGATCGGCCGCATCCTCCTCACGACCGAGAACCGGGATCCGCAGGAGGTCGAACAGAGCGTGGCTGCTCTCGTGAAAGAGCACCTGGAGGACAGGTCCCCGGACGGCATCGTCCCGGGACACGCCGGCCGGCGAGGCCGTGGCGGGAGCCAGCCGCAGGATGCTGCCGACGAGTTCGTAGCAGATGGTGACGGCGTGCGTGCGCGGGTCATACCAGGCGTTGGGCTCGCCGGAGCATTCCTTGAGGCGGTAGGTCAGGCGCTTGGGGAGACGGACGAGATCGAAGGCTGCGGCGACCCGTTCCAGCACGCGCCGCCGCCGCATCGCGTCATAGATCTCGCGGTGATCGGGTTCCTTCGGGCGGTCGTACACGATGGTGATCGAATGCCTGCCCGCATGCGCGGGCTCCGTGGCCGCGAGGCTACAGAGGGCCGTGAGCGCGAACAGGCACGCCGAACCGGCGGTGAGGCGCGCCGGGCTCCGGGCCGATCTGCGCATCGCGCCAGCCCCTCTCAGGCCTAGTGGCTCATCAAGCAGCAGATCGGCGTCGTCTGCAGGATGTCCCGCGTCGCGCCGCCGAGGATCCATTCCCGCAGCCGCGAATGGCCGTATCCTCCCATCACGAGGAGGCCGGCCTTCTGCGCCTCGGCAAACCTCAGGATCTCGCCGATCGCGCTCAGGGCCGGGCTGGGCAGAAGCTGGGTCGTGGCGCGGGCGTTATGGCGGGCGAGATGTCCGGCCACCTCCTCGGCACCCTCGCCATGCCCATCCGCGCCCGCGGTCGCCACGAAGACCTGCTCGGCGCGCGTGATGAGCGGCAATGCACCGGACACGGCCCGGCGCGTCTCCGGCGTGTCCTTCCAGGCCACGACGATGCGAGCGGCCTGAACCGCGGCGACGCCGGGCGGCACGAGGAGCACCGGTCGCCCGACCTCCATCAGCACCGGACCCGGCAGTACGGCCATGTCGCCCGGATCCTCGTCTCGAGGGCCACGGCGGCCAACGACGACGAGGTCGGCAGCGCGTGCCTTCTCCACGAGGAGGGCGAGCGGAGAGGTCGCGGCCGAGTGCCAAGCCGTCTCCACCTCCCCCGCGTCGCGCTCGAACGTGTCTCGGACCTGCGCTAGTTCCTCGGCGATCTCGGCCTCTGCCTTGGCATAGACGGCCTGAGCCTCCTGAATGTCGCGGACCGAGATCGGCCCCCGGATCGCGCGGGCCGCCACCCCCGTCAGCGAGGCGCCGAAGCGTCGGGCAAGGTCGGCTGCGAGGCGGACCCGGTCGCGCGCGGCTGATCCGGGATCCGCCGACACCAGGATATTTGCGAAGGACATGCTCTCCTCCCACGGATGAAGACGCTGATCTTGTGGAATGACGTTTTACAGCAAAGTCTGGCACGGGATTGCCGGGCGCGGCCCCATCGCTCCAAGCATGGAAGAAATGATGATGTCGCGAAGAGGCGCGCCAATCTCGATCGACTTGATCGGACTTGGCATTCGCGAAATTTTTCAGATTCCAACAACGTTGACGGTAGCACCGAGTGCTGATCGGTGCTTGATCCAACAGGACATTCGGCGGGGTCGGTCGCGAAGCTTCGGCCAAGGCCGTTCGTTCCGAGGACCACGTGATAGCCGCTGCCTGCTCCGACTGGAGGCAGGGACCGTTCCGGGGCTCGCGGGCGGCTGGACGCCAAGCGTCGCAATCTCGAGGCTCGGGCTCGGTGCCTGCGCGGCCGACCTGTCGGCGTCGGCCGCAAGCGGATCGTTTCCTGACGCGCGTTGGTGCCGCTGTACAGGTGGATACGGTCACGCTTCTGCCTCAGTGGGATCGTTGTTCGACACTGTCCATGACCGACTCGCCCACCTTCGAGATCCGCATCACCACCAGCGCGACGCGCAGCATCCTGCGTGCGCCGACCGAGCGCGAGGTGGCCACGAAGGCGGAACTCCTCATCCGCAGGGTTCACGCACGCGGCGAGTTGATCGCCTTCAGCATCGCAGGGCCGGGGACAGCCGCCGTCGTCCGGATCAAGGCCTACCTTGAGGACGTTCTCGTCGAGGTTGCGCGACTGAGCATCTGATACCGTTTCCTGTACCTGAGCGCGGGCCGTGTTTTGATATGGCCTCGGCGTCTGGCGATCTGACGGTTTCCAGCTCCGGCGTGGATGCCGCTTGGGGGCATGCGCGTGGCAATCGTCAATTGGCACGATCCCGGACGCCCTGTCGCGTTCGTCCGAACAGTCGGCTGGGCCTCGCTCATGCGGGCGCCCGCGTACAGGACAGGAGCCGGCTTCCTGCGCGAACAGGGCGAGCAGGCGTTCGAACAGCGGCTTGGAGACGTCGTTGCCGACGTACCAACGGCTCTCGCCGGTGGCGGGCGCGACGAAGGCGGTGGCGTTGAGCCATTCGTAGCGAAGATGGCCGAGCGCGGTGGGCCTGTCTCCGCGCGGTGCCCGGATCCGGAGGGCACCTGATGCATGAGCGGGCTCATCCCTGGGGGTGAGCAACGAGACGCAACCTCACGCGCCGATTGGCTGGCGGGCCGAGCTCACGAGATGCCGGCCCTTGAGCGGCCTCGGCAACAGCAGCGGGAGGTGCCGGGCCGCGTCGCTCCGACGAGCCGTTGCGGTCACCCTTATGCCCGGACCAGGTTTGCTCGGCAGAGTGCCCAGATTCAGCTGCCCCACGAGGCGCCGCTCACGAGGGCTTGGGCGCTTTGGCGGTCAGTCCAAGCATGGTCTGCAGGATGATCTCGCGATGCCTTCGCGCCTTGAGGAGGCCGTCCTCCAGGATTCGGAGCATGTCGGCGGCGAGGCTCGTGTCCTGACCGACTGAGCTGAACCGCGCCACGACCAGCTTCTGCGCCGCGACACGCGCCTCCTCCTCGGCGACGTGCCGGTTGGCGAGGGCCAGCTGCTCACGTTCTCGTGCAAGGTCCGTCATGGCAAGCGGATCCTAGATCAGTCCACCCGAGGTGCAGCAACATTTGACTGAGGGCTGCCGTACGGCGCGTCGGGCACGGCACGGCCTGAACGGCCGTGTCGGGCGCGGCGCAGCCATTCCGCTGCCGACCTGTGAGCTCCTACGCCCTGTGTGCGCCTTCTGAACGGATGCCCAGCGCCAGGTTTTACCCCTTGCGAGCCGCCGTACTCACCGCCGTCGATTCATGAACCACCCCGATGAAGCAGTGCATGCCAACTCGGAAGGGCGCGCGGCGGCAGGACCCCCGGGCCGCGAGCCCTTCCGATATGCGCCGGAGCAGCGTGCCGCTCTCAGTACGACCAGCCGTAATATGGGCTCCCGTAATAGCCGTAGCCGTAATAGCCGGCCGGGGCGTATCCGTAGCCGTATCCGGAGCAGTATGGATCGTAGGCGCTGCAATAGGGATAGCCGTAGCCGTAGCCGAGAGCGGAGCCGGCCGCGAGGCCAAGCCCGAGGCCGGCCAAGCCCCAGCCGTAGCCGCCCCGCCAACCGTAGCCGCGCCAGCCGTAGCCGCCGCGCCAGCCGGCACCTCGCCACCCGAGGCCAGCGCCGCGCCAGCCAATGCCCGCGCCGCGCCAGCCTCCGAAGCCGCCGCGGAACCCTCCGCCGCCGAACCCGGCACCCCGGAACCCTCCGCCGCCGAAGCCGCCTCCGCGGAACCCTCCGCCGCCGAAGCCGCCTCCGCGGAACCCTCCGCCACCGAAGCCGCGCGCGTCGGCGGGATCGGGTGCAAATGCCAGAGCGGCGAGGAGCGCCGTCGCCGCAAGCGCAAGACGTTTCATGTCAGCACCTCCCGATAAATGCCCGCTCGTCATGACAACGCGCGTGCCGCGAAGCTTGTTCTCTGCAAGTTGCAAATCCCGTGCTTCAATGACCGCCTGCCCTACTCCGTATAGGCGTAATCTCGATTCTCCACGATGGTTCGGCATGCGAACCCGCACTGCCGTCGTTCGCCGGCGGCGGCGGGCCGTCGACTGTGCCGAGCGGGAAGGTCTCGGACGCGGAATGGTATCCGAACACAGCGTATCCCGGGCCGCCGCTCTCCGCGAACCTCTCGCTGCCCTTCACCACGACATTCGCGTCGTGCTGGGTGCCCGGCGCCCTATCCCTGGGCGGCCGCGGGCCAGACTTCATCAACGCGGTCGGCGCCTTCGGTGACAGCCTCGGACCGCACCTGGCCCGTCCTCATCACGCCTCCGCGAGGCGTTCGGCCTTCCTCGCGACCGCGTCCGCAGCAATTGGCGTGAAGACGTTGACGAGGTTGGCCGCAGGCATCCGACCACAGGCTTCAGCAGGTCCCTCCGACCCGGCGGCGCCATGCCGGCGCGCGGCGTTCTCGAAGGGAGTGAGGCTGGCGACCCCGGTAGGGCTCGAACCTACGACCTGCCGCTTAGAAGGCGGCCTGGGCCATGAACTAAGCCATTACCGGCGTTGCCGAAACCAGTCTGTTGTCATTCTCGTGTTGCGTTGGTGTTGCAGGCTGTGCGTCGCCAAGCACCGAAAGCTCCCCCGCAGTAGCAGCGCGCCGGTCCGTCCGTCCAGAGTTGAACAGATGGCCATAGACTCGTTGCGTGAACTCCGGCGACTCGTGTCCGGCCCACTCCGCCACCTGCTTGATGTTGGCGCCCTCATCGATCCAGAGGCTCACAGCGAAGTGCCGAAAGCTGTGCGCCGTCCACCTAGGCGAGCCATCTGCGCTGACGATGCCGAGGGCGACCTGTAGCGGCGCGATCTGCCGGTTTACGATGTTCGGATAGCCGAGCGGAGTGCCGGTCTCGGACGGAAAGACCAACCCATCCGTCCGCCCGCTCATCGCCTGCCAATTCGCTAGGATTGCGGCGAGCTGCGGACCGATCGGAATGCTTCGCAGCGCGGCGACCGTCTTCACCGCCTCCCGCACATTGTAGCGGTCGGCCGCTTCGCGCACCTCAACCTGCTCCGCGCGAACTCGGTGCCACCCGAGCCCTCTCGCCTCCCCGATCCGAAGCCCTGCCAGGGCCATCGTCGCCAGCATGGGCCGAAGCCAAGGTGTTGGCCGAAAGGCCTCGGTCTCTGCTTTCGGATGCTCGGCCCGAAACGCCCTCAGCGCCGAGATCGGATGCTGCGTTGACGTGCGACGCACCTCGATGGTCTGGAGGCCCACTGCCGTGCGCGCGCGGGCGATCAGAAAGAACGCATCGAAATCGGCAGCAGCGGCGAGCATGGCGCGTACAGCGTCACGTTCTGGGATCCGCACCCTCTCTTCTGCATCGCGAATCTCCGCTCGGCGCGTGCGTCGCCGGCTGCGCAGGGAGCGGACGGGATTGCTGTAGGCAAGGCGCCGGCGAATCGCTTCGTCGAAGATTGCACCTAGCACGATGCGAGCTCGCCGGCAGGTGTCGTCGGTCCGGCCCTCCGCCTTCAGCTTCTCAAGCCAATCTCCGACGTCTGCCGGATGCACCTTCGGTAGCAAGCGCGAGCCGAGGAATGGCTGCACGTGGCCGCGGTAGTACACGCGGTAATTGTGCAGCGTGGCGCCGGCCGCTTTGTCGGCCTCAAGGGCGTTGATCAACAGCGCATAGGCCTGATCCACGGTGCTGGCAGTGCGGTCCGGCACGTGGTTGCCGGCTGCAACCTCGCTCCGAGCTCGCGTCAGAAACGCGTCCGCCTCCCGCTTGGTAGGAAATTGCTTGAAGCGGCGCGCCCCTCCGCCGTCGGTGTATCCCGCCAGCCAAACGACCTTACCGCTTGGAAGCGTTCGCTTTCGAATCGTAGCCATTCGCAGCCTCCCGTACCGCTGAGGAAAATCTGTTGTGCTATGGAGCGGCAAGCAGTTTATCTGATACCGTCTCAGATAGCGCTTGCGCACTTCATTCGTAACGGTTACAGATAAAGCGGTCGGACGCAATGGCGCTGTTGAGCACCCTCGTGGAGAGGATCGCAGAGGTCGAAGGGATCGACGCAACCTATGCCAGTGGCGTGGCTCGCTATCTGCGTGAGGCTGGTCTTTTGACTCAAGCCGGGCGGGGTCGCGGCGCGGCTCACATGAATATTACGGACGCGGCTAGATTATTGATCGGATTGAATGCCTCGGTCACAGCTAAGGAGGCGCCTGATTACACAAGGAAATTTGGTGAACTAAAGATGATTTGGGACGAATATGCAAAAATTGGTGGAGTATGTGAGAAGGGCCAGTTACTTCTTCCTGCCATCGAAAACTTGATAGAACTTTGTGGGCAGCAATCTTTGAGGCGGAAATTTGAACAGGCAGATCTTGAAATAAAAATACAGTTTAATCTCCCCGTGCCTCATGTATTTATACACATCTTCGAGACAACTGAAGACGAGTTCTGTATTCCGGACACCAAGGAAGTCGCGAGAGGCATGTATGGATCAAATATGGCTAAAATTCCTTTCAAGATGATGCCAGACAAGATAGTGACGACAACTATTACTCAGCGGACGCTGCTAGTTGCTGCTGATGTAGTTGCGAGCTAAAGGGAAGCACAAATGAACGCTGATGCAACGCGCCTTTCTGGCGCGAGCGGGAGGGGTTTGTCTCTCGCCGAGGACTTGATGACAGGGGCTGAAGCGATTGCTGTCTTCATGTTCGGCGACGCGTCGGAGACGAACAAGCGCAAGGTCTACCACGCCTCCGACAAGCTCGGTCTGCCGACGTTCAAGCTCGGCGGAACTATTTGCGCCCGGCGCAGCACCATCATTGCGTGGATCGAAGAGCGGGAGCGCGCGATATGACTGCAGACCTTCGTGAAGCATTTCATCTTGCATCTGTCGCTTATATCGAATGGAAACGTCGAAACGACGAGCAAAGGACCTGGGGGTATTTGGTAGATGAGCATGGGAAGCGCGGTTATGATCCTGAGCCGACCGTGCAGTTTTTCGGAAGAGAGCGGCTACTGTCGGAAATATGCAATTACGCCTTGGCCATCAGAGATGATCTCCCGCTTCACATGCAGCAACTATATGGTATGGTCGATGCAGTCGGGCCTCTCCTTCCTGAAAAGTACTCAGAGGCAGCAAGAGAGCTTTTAGGCTGTATTGAGTTCGAACTGCGTGAGCAGCAAGACGCGCCGATCGAGAAACCGTCACTCGTGGACAAAATTCGTGAGCGTTCTTTTCGTGAGGGAGTGAGCGCCGCTCTTCATGCGGTAAGGCAGAATTTGGCCGAGGAACGAAAAGGTCAAGGAGGGACGAAGATATGACCGCGGTCGTACTTCCCTTCCGCTTCGCCCGGCGCTTACCACAGATCCAGAGGACGGCTGGCTACATGACCACAGTGCCAGCCAGCCACGCTGAGGGGCACCTTCGTGAACAGCTTCGCCGCCTCGAGGGCAGCCTACGACGGAAGGGCGTTGCCGAGGATCTCATTCGATCCGAGTTGGCGAGCTACGAAGGTGCTATCCGCGCTCATCTCTGGCGGCTCCTGATCCACCAAGGAGGTGTCGCGTGAGAAAGGCCGATTCCAAGGGCAACCCAAGGAAAGAGCCTCAGCACGTCCGTTTATATGACTGGCTGACTGAGTCTTCTGCTTGGCGGCATCTCAGCACCGATGCCCGCGCGCTCTACATCCTAATCAAGCAGAAATACAAGGGCATGAACAACGGCCGCATCATTTTATCGGTGAGACAGGCGGCTGGGAACCTCAACATCAGCAAGACCAGCGCCGCGAAGGCCTTTCAGGAATTGCAGGCGCTCGGCTTCATCGAGGTGGTGATCCGTGGAGCCTTCAATAGCCGCAAGGACGGCCGGGCCACAGAGTGGCGTTTGACCGAACACGGCTGCGACGTTTCAGGCGATTTGGCCACCAAGCGCTTCATGAGCTGGGTGCCCGGAAGAGATTTCACGGTCCGCGCTGTAGGACGCTCAGTCCCTCAGGAAGGACAGTCGGTCCTCCAGGGCGGACCGATCAGGTCATCTATTCCTAGAACGGTCCCTCTCCGCGGACTGTGAAGACCCGCTTCGGCTTTCTCACGGTCCCTCAGGGCGGACACATCTAATATACCAGGTCCCTGAGCGCAGAGACTTCTCCGGCTCAGGTCGTCCACCAGCATTCAGAGATCAGCTGCCGCCGGTAGCTGTGCGCCCTCGCGCTATCGAGGAGAGGAGAAAGCTATGCCTTCTGTCCAAGATGAAGACGTCCGTCCCGATCCGGTGGGTGAAGCCGTGCGCAGCGTGCTTTCCTACCTTGAAGCGAACCGAACCGAGCGCGACGAAGAACCACCCGTTGGACCGGCTCATGATCCTCTGCAGCCCCCCGTTGATTTTACCGAACTCCGAGTTCGCTACCTGATTGCGTTAGCACTTCATGTCACATCCAAGGCCTTCCTCGCGGAGCCAAGCGTCGGTCAATCCGAAGCTCAAGATATGCGGGAGCTGCTCAGCGCGCGCTATCATCATCTTTGGTGGGGCTTCCTAAACGAAGAGGATACGCGCCTTGCTGTGTCCTTGGGCTTCGTACCGACCAGCAGCACGACAGCCATGCAGGTGATCAGCTTCTTGAAGGCGAGCAGCCCTGGATATCGTGATCCTGCATGTGTCTGAGCGAGATGGTTGGTGAGGTGGTGCACGCCACCTCCTCAGCCCAGAGCTGTGCCTGGTCGCGCTGAGACAGTCACGTCGTTCGAGGAGCGGAGTCGCGCAGGCCCCGCCCCTGCCGGTCACGTATAGCGCCGGACAACGTCACGTCGCCCGCCTCGTGTGGCGCGCTGCGCAGCCCCCTTCCTCAATTTGGAGTCGTTCAGATGTCTGATCTCAATCCCGTCCTGTCTTCAGCCCCCCGGTCCGGTAAACCGCCGCAGTCGATTGGCGGCGGCTACTTCATCCTTCGCCGCGCCAAGAAGAGCCGGCGTCTGACGCTGATTGGGAGATGCCCTTACGAGCACGGCAGCCTCGAGGAGGCAGACGCGCAGGTAAAGGTTCTCGCGGCGCGGACTGGGGGCGAATTTGCGGTATTCCGGCAGGTCGGCACGGTGGTGCCTCCGGCCACTTCGGAGATCGAGCAGGTCGCGGCTGCTCCGTCGCCTACCGACCCCATCCCCAAAGCCCCTGAGCCGGCATCCAAACCAGCTCTGATCGTGGAACGTCGCCGTAGGCGTGCCATCAGCCCGCACAGGGCGATCAGCCAGGGCGGGCACGTCTGAGAGATCATCGTGGGCTTGGCTCATGTGCATGAAGGTACAGTGGAGCGTCGGCTAGTTCTTCAGATCGGCATCGAGCGCATGAATCCTATGGCGCAGTGCTGATTCCGATCGCGAATTTCAGAGGCCGAACCATTCGGGCCGACCTTCCGGGGTCATCCTCGGAATGAGGCCGTCAGCGTCGCTCATCAAATCCGTTCACTGCGCTGATCAGGCCGTCTGGTCTGGCCAGCGCGGTGTCCGCTGCCCCGAATAGCTCCGGCGCTCCACGCTTCGCCATCTGGCTCGGCTTGAGCGCCACAACTCCGAAGCGAGTAAAAAGATGTCTCAGCAGACCTGGTCAGCGCATCGCCGCCGGGAGAAGCGGCGCCTTTCTGATGCGATTTTCCGCGAGGCACATCCATGGTGTGTCCGCTGCCAAGCCGAAGGCCGCAACATATCATCTGTGCTCTGTACTCCCGCTGGCCATCAGCCCCGCGAAGCCCTCTGCCGACGACACCACGCGGCGATTAGCAAAGCATTGCCTGCGAACTTGTTGGAGGCCCCAGGGGGTAGGAAAAGTATGCAAAATTGAGGGCGTTTACCGCACCGGGTTTCACGCGCAGAGATTATTTTTTGGTCCAGGAATTTCGAAATCAAGAGAGGAGATCGATGGCTAGTTCCCATGGCGGCCGCCGACCTGGAGCCGGACGGAAGCCGCGCCCATTAGTGGCGCCGAGGCCGGCCTTTCTGGTGCGGGATGAGATCGAAAGTCTGCCGGATACCGAATCCGGGCGGCTGAGGCGGTGTGTGCTGGCGCTGGCCGCATATGGTGCACGCGACGACGAAATTGGCACCGCTGTTGGCTTAGATCCTGTGGCGCTAGTCGAGCGCCATGGTGGCGACCTCGAGCAAGGCCGCCGGATGCTCGGAGCCAACATCCGGCTCGAGTTGCTTCGGTCGGCGACGGGCGACGGGCGGCCGTGGAGCCTGAGCGCAGCGGTCTACGCGCTGCGGCATTTTCTCGGCACACCATCAGCACCACGCGGCCATCGCGGTTGAAGATTGTTTCGCCAGAGCGACTGGGGTGAACAGCTCGTTCAAACGTTCGGCTGCGCGCCAGCGCAAGCTGACCCGTTGCCGAAAAGCAGACCTTCAGCTTTGCGCCCATTCCGGCCGTTCAGCTAGTCCAGCCGGCATCTTCGAAGCGGACATCGCAGTAGGTCAGGTGGATCGGTCTGAGGGCGCCACTACCAGATGCTGGCTAGACAACCTCACGCCTGCGGATTGCGAGAGCGATAACCTCCTCCTGGGTGCAGCGAGGCCGCGAGTTCTCGGATGAACCGAGCACGACGAACTGATCGTAGTTGAGAGCGAGAGAGCCCCTGGCAGCCGCTGCCAACTCGCCCTTCACGCCGGGGCGAAACGTGACCCCGTTGAGTGTGCCGGTCCCGGCTGATCGCCAGCGCCGGAAAATGCGTCCGAGCGCATCGTCGTAGGCTTGCGTGCGTCCATACCGCTGGGCGAGGGCTTGCAGGCCGGGGCTGAATTCTTTGAACTCCGTGCTGGATACCTGTCCGTCGTGATTGTGGTCCATCGACGCGAAGACGCTTGCGACGTAGCGGTTGATCTCGGCGGCGCTGGTACGCCCATTTCCCTCGCGATTGTCCCTCCTGAAGATCGTCCGCAACGCATGATCGAGCTCCTGGGACGGAACAGAGGCGCCGTCCGGCACCGGAGCTGAGAGCACGGAGATCACGGCGACGGCCAGAGTTCAATCTTGTCGCCGTCGTCTCCTCCGGTAAACCAATTGAGATTGTAGCTTCTCCGTCCGAGACTGGCCTGACCGCTATTTTGGGCGGTCTGGTTGAAAGGTTATGGCATGGCGGTAGTCATGAGTAGCCAGGATCTCCGATCCGGCCATGTCACGATCTGCCGCTGTACGAATTGCAACACTCGCGCGGCACTCATTGCGCCGACCGATTCTGCTCTTTGGATCGGGGTCGAGCGTCATGTGTTGCATGGCGAGCACATCATGTCGCTGGTACGGTATAAGCACGATATCTCATCTGAGCGCATCTTGTATATGGTTCGCAGACTGCGCGCGGATTTTGCAGCGTGAAGCTATGTCCAAAACCAAACCAGATCGATGCTGATGGCCGCCGGAACCGCGAGTCCGGGTGACGGCACGGCCAGGAAATGGCTGCCTCGATCCTTCGTAATCACGCCTCCGCCGGAGCGAAGTGCCTTGGCGGGCTGCGAGGGCTTCGTCCTCCTTGAACTAATTATCGCGCTAGCCTTGATCGGCCTCCTCATTGGCGTCGCCCTACCGCATGCAGTCTTCCGGGGCGGCACAGCAGACCTGCGGGCTGCAGCCGCCGAGATTGCCGCCCTTCTACGGGCGGACCGCAACGCCGCTCTTCGGTATGGTCAACCCGTAACCGCCATTGTCGACTTCATGGGGCACCGCGTCCGCTCCGGCGGCGCGGGCGGCGAAGTCGCTATCCCGGCGGAGATCGCCCTGCGCGTCTCCAGCGAGGGCCGTGCCGGCATCCGCTTCTACCCGGACGGGACCGCATCGGGCGGCGAGATCTTTCTAGCGCGCGTAGCGACTGGAGCGAATGACCTGCTTGCTGTCCGGATCGACCGGGTCACGGCCGCCGTGACCATCCGGGTTGCGGTAGGCACGACCAATGACTGACTCGGCCCTCACATTCAGGTGCCTAGCTCGGAGGGCCCGAGAAGCTGCACTGTCAGCATCTCGGCAGGCTCGCCGCGACGCGAGCGGATTCGTAATGGCCGAGGCCTTGGCCGCACTTACAGTTGGCGCTGCGACCCTCGTAGCACTGGCTAGTCTTGTGGCGCTGTTCTCCCAGAATGCCGGAGGGGTGGCAGCGCGCTTCGAGGAGATCGAGGCCCGAGAGCGCTGCCTCCAGTCGCTTGCGAAGGACATCAGCCGAGCTGCACGGGCTCGCTGGACCGGCAATATACCGCGCCCCTTCGTGTTCGTCGGCGCCCCCGACCGCCTGCTGTTCGCCATCGACGATATTGGCGGAGGAGGGCCGGAACACCCCATCGTGATTGAGATCCAGGCTGTCTCCAATCTTCGCGGCGGATTGATCTTGCGGGCAACCGCATCCCTCGGTCCGGCCAGCACGGGTATCGACACGCTTCGCTTCGCGCCGCCACACGTCTTGTATCGCGGTCCTTGGTCGGTTCGCTTCGCCTATGTGACGGCGGCGACCCGGACCGAGCCCGAGATCTTGACGGATGTGTGGTCAGACCCAGCCGCAATGCCGTCGGCTGTACGCATCTCTCTCGTCAACGCGCAGTCGGGCCATGCTGTCTCCCAGCTCCGGGTCAAGCTGCGCCATGAGGGAGAAATAGGTTGCCTGTCCCCAGCGAAGGGGTTCTGCAGCCGCAAAGTAGATCAAGTGCCGCCCGACGAGGATGGCTCATCCATCGCCGCGATCCTGGGCAACCTGCATTTGGAACGGCGGTGACATGCGTACCAGCGGTGGGTTCATCCTCGTTAGCGTTCTCGGCGTACTCGCCATACTTGCGGGCCTCGTCGGAACGACCGCGCTACTTACACGAGCAGCGGTCGACGGTATCGATACGGCCCTTGAGGAGATGCGTCTCGACGCTCTCGTGCAGGCCGGCGCTGAACTCGCCGCCTATCAGCTCCTCGGCCTGAAGCGGCCAGCGCGCGAGGTCACAGGGCAAAGCATCCGCCTCGATGACGGCACAGTCCGACTGTTTGTCTCCGACGAGTCCGGGAAGATTGACCTAAATGGGGCCGATCCCGCACTGCTTGCCGGAGCCTATGACGCCGCAGGCCTCCGGACACTCGAGCCTCGTACCTTCGCGGCAGAAGTCGTGGCATTGAGGGAGCGGCTCCCCGTGCAGATTGCATCCTCGGGTGGCGGAGGCGGGTCCGTCGATCGTGCCCGCAACCGGGATGCATTCCGGACGGTCGGAGAGCTGCAGTGGCTGCCACAGGTCTCGGCGGCAGACGCGGCGGTTCTCTCGGCCTTCGTCACCGTGCACAACCCTCAGGGAAAGGTGAACATTCTCGCGGCCCCGGACGGCGTGCTTCTGGCGCTGCCCGGCCTAACGCCGGCCCTGCTCGACGCGATTCGATCGGCGCGCCAACTACCTGCAGCAAAAGCACGAGAAGTCCTCGCGGAAGGGCTAGGATCGCTACAGCAATTCCTTTCCATGCGGTCAGGCAGTGCATTCCGCCTACGCCTTGAGGCGCAGCGCGGCAGCGGCGCCGCGCGGAGCGCCGAGGCAGTCATTATTCGCTCTCCGACTCGGGACGCCCCCTACCTACAGACCGAGTGGCGGCCGTGAGGACGGTGTTGGCCGCGTACGAAAGCGATCTAGCATCGCGATGCCAGTTGAAACAAGCTTGACAGTTATTTCCGACCGCTTCTAACCTCTACGTCCACGGCAATATGGAAATCTGCCGTTACTGAGAACTGTAACCGCGAATAAGAACCCCAAAACAATCCCGCGCGGGCACGGTTCTCTGACGCTAAAGGCTCAAGTCGCACGACAATACAGCTGCGCGCCGCTGCGGAGATTTGAGTGAAATCTGGGTTGGTGGCCCTGAAGCGGCGCGGGCAATCTTTGGTATGTCGCGCGGCGGCAGCATATGATCATTCGGAGTCGATCAGATGGCCAAGATCTTGACAAAGACCCTAGTTATCGGTCTGAGCACCGTCGCCGCGCTGTCCGTCAACGTATCAGCCCACGCGGATGACTTGGACAACGACAAAGACCTACGCCTCGGCTGCCCTGTGACCTATGCCCAGCTCAAAAGCGCGGTGACCCAGGCGGCTCAGGCGGACACGACAGGCCTCGACAACGATTACTGGGCCGTCGTCGTGAACCGCTCGGGAAATGTATGCGCGGTGGCCTATTCTGGCCCCACGATCGACTCGCAATGGCTGGCTAGCCGCCAAATCGCGGCAGCCAAGGCCTTCACGGCCAATGGCCTGAGCCTCAACCTGCCGAAGGGCCCGCTCTCGACGGCGCAGCTCTACGGCTTCGTCCAACCGAGCCCGAGCGGAGGCAATCCCCTTTACGGCCTTCAATTCGGCAATGAGCAGAACGCCAAGCGAGCCTACCAGGGGGACTACAACGCCTTCGGGACGGAGCGGGACCCGTTGGTCGGAGCCAGGATTGGTGGAACCATCACATTCGGCGGTGGTCTCGCGCTGTACAATGGCTCAAATGTCGTCGGTGGCCTGGGCCTGTCGGGCGACACAGCCTGCGCGGATCATTCGACGGCGTGGCGTACCCGGACGATCCTCGGGATGGTCGGACCCGGCACCGATACTATACCGCTCACCAACGGTGCAACGCCGACGACCGGTGGCCATCCACGCTGCCCGAACGACACCGGAACTCAGGGCCAAGCAACTAGCAGCTGAGGGTCTAAGAGGACACTCCCGGGAGGCCCCAGCCTCCCGGACCGCAGCCGACGTCATGAATTTTTACGCTCAGATCCGCTTCCGGCCGGAGATGCTCGGTGATCTCGAAACGGGGGGGACGTCGTGCGGACAGAGCAACGCATGGTTGAGCCAGCACGCCCTCTTGGCGCCGTCCATCCAGCGTGCGCGGCAGCCGATGCCGGTGTCGCGATGCGCCTGCAGGCCGGCGAGGCTGCGATCATCTGGCGCGAGAACGTGGTGCCGGCGGATGCGCTCGCCGAGATAATCGCGGTGCATTACGGATTGCCGCGCGCCTGCCCGGATACAGTCGCGGGGCGGCCGCACCTCCTAAATGGATTGTCGCAGCGCTTCCTGCGCGAAAGCTTCATCTTTCCCGTGCAGGGTGAGGGAGGTCCGCTCTTCCTCATGGCAGATCCCGGCAATGCCGACGCAATCCAGGCCGTCACGCTTGCTCTCGGAGAAGGGCCGCTGGCAGTTCTCTCCTTCGATGAGATCGAGGATCTTCATACGCGACACGCGCCGGACCTGGCGAAGACCGAGAGGGTGGATCCTGGATTAGCCGACCTCGCCGTCGCAGATGACGTGGACACCCTGCAGGACCTCGCGCGCGGCGCACCGGTCGTCCGCGCCCTCGATTCGTTGCTGGAGCGCGCGGTCGAGCTCGGCGCCACCGACATTCATATCGAGACTGGCCGGGAGGACATGCGCGTCCGGTTCCGGATCGACGGGCAACTGCGTCAACAGCAAGCGCTCCCGAAGGCGATGGCAGCGGCGCTGATATCGCGGGTAAAGATCTTGGCGGGGCTCGACATTGCTGAACGCCGTCTGCCGCAGGACGGCCGAACCCATTTCAGGGTCGGCCATGCGGAGGCCGATCTACGCGTTGCAGTCCTGCCCACGCTTCATGGGGAAAACGCGGTCCTCCGCATTCTCCTTAAGGACGTGCGCTTGTTCGACCTTGGCCGCATCGGCCTTTCGGACCGAGACCGCAGTTCCCTGGAGACCCTGCTGACATCGCCACACGGTATTCTAATCGTCACCGGGCCAACGGGAAGCGGCAAGACGACGACGCTTGCTACGGCGATCTCGCTCTTGAACGATCCGGCGCGCAAGATCGTAACAGTCGAGGACCCGATTGAGATTCAGTTGCCCGGCATTCACCAGACGCAGATCAAGCCCAGCATTGGACTTACCTTTGCGAGTGCTCTGCGCTCTTTTTTGCGCCACGACCCAGACATCATCATGGTCGGCGAGATGCGCGACCGCGAGACGGCCGCGATTGGGATCCAGGCCGCGCTCACCGGGCATCTCGTTCTGACCACCCTCCATACTAATAGTGCGAGCGATGCGGTTGTCCGGCTCGCTGATATGGGTGTCGAGCCCTACCTCATCGCCGCATCCCTGCGCGGCGTACTCGGTCAGCGCCTCGTGCGCCGTTTGTGCGAGCGCTGCCGCGTTCCGGCTCCCGATGCACGCGAGGAGCTCCTTGAGATCTGCGCACGGGGCAACTTCGGTCCCCCGAGCACCTTCGACCTGCACCGGCCCAGAGGCTGCCCGCATTGCGGCGGTAGCGGATATCGTGGGCGCATCGGCGTCTTCGAGGTCATGACAACCGACGAGCCGCTTCAGCGCTTGATCCGGCGGCACCCGGATCCACGCGCCATCCTGTCTGCGGCCAAAGAGGCCGGTATGACCACGATGTTGGAGGATGGGCTCAGGAAGGCGGCGCGCGGTCTGACGTCCCTGGATGAAGTCGTGCGGAGCACCGGTTGATGCCTGCCGGATATCCCAATAAGCAAGTAGTCAGGCGTGTAGCAGCCCTGATGGCGATCGGAGAGTGCGTCTCTGCGCTTCTCGACTCCTTCCTGACGACACTCGCGCCAGTTGGGGCGTGGCTTGGGCGTCGCGTTCGCGACGTGGCGGTTGTTGAATCCGACGGGATCAGACTCTACCGCGTCTGCGGCCGGGGTCGGATCGCATCCTTGGGCCGCCTCGGCGCGGGGGATCGGGCGCCCGCCAACATGGCGGGCCACGCGCTTGAGCTGCGCCTACCGGTCGGGCACTTCTACCACCGCACAGTGAATCTGCCGAACGCTGGGCGCGACTACCTACGGCCAATCCTCGATCACAGCCTCGAACGCCTGACGCCCTGGCGTCGAGACGATGTCCTGTACGGCTTCGAGGCCGAGGCGCAGCCGACGGGCGGTACTATCGCGGTTCAGTTCATGGCTACCAGTGCGAGTCGACTCGCCCCGATCCTTGCCCAAGTCGAAGCGGCCGGGCTAGTCCCGACGGGGCTTGGTAGCGCCGGCGATCCCCTCGACCGGCCCCTGCGCATCGACTTGTACAAAGGGCGTGCAGCCTCGGCCCCAGTGCGCCTGCGCCGCCACGTCGTCCAAGCCGTCTTAGTCTTGTTATTTACTCTGGCGCTGACAGCTTCCGGCTCGTTCTGGTTCGTCAGCGTGGCCGAAGAGGATGCACAGGTCGTGGAGGCGCGTCTTGCCGTCCTGAACCTCCGCATCCGGCAGGAGCGGAAGGTGGTGCCTGACCGCACACAAGCTTTGATTGAAGCTAGACGCCACGAACAAAGTCCGAGTGCCCTTATTGATCGGCTGAGCGCCGCGCTTCCCGATCACACCGTCCTGCGAGAACTTGAGATCGCGCCGGACCGTGTCCGGCTTGCTGGGCACTCGTCCGATGCGTCCGCCCTGGTCGGGCTGCTTGAGGCGGAGGCAGGCCTTAGTGGCGTGCGCTTTGGTGCACCTGTCACCCGCGACGCAGGCAGGCGGGACGTTTTCGAGATCGTCGCGATGCGCGGATCGCGCACGGGAGCACAGCCGTGACTTGGCTTCGGTCCCAGCGTACTCGATGGGTCCCAGTTCTCGCCTGGGGCGTCTTTGTCGGACTGCCCTTCCTGCTCGTCTTGCTCATTGTCCAAAACCTATTGCGCTGGTCGGACGCATCGACTCAGGCCACAGTGGGCGCGCAACAAATTGCGCAGATTGAAGCGCGCCTGCGCAGCGGCGAGGCTTCGGCGCCAGCAGCGCAGACCGACGGGGAGTCAATCTATCTCGCCGCGTCCCATGCCAGCCTCGCGGCTGCCGAGTTGCAACGACGCCTTGTTAATCTCGTCGAGCAGTCGGGCGGCCATCTCCTCACAGTGAAAGCAGACGAAGCGGGGACCAGCCTCGCCAACAGTTTGGTCCTGCAAGTCACGTTCGAAAGTCGCCAGGCCGCTCTCTTGGACCTTCTCGCAGCGGCCGAAGCGAGCATCCCATTCTTGGCCGTCGAGACACTGAGCCTGCAGCAGAGCGATCGCCGGAAGGAGGAGGCGGGCGATGTCGATCCGACGCTCCGCGTAGTAATGGCGGTGCGCGCCTACCAACGGGAGCCGAGCCCGTGATGCATCGTTTCGCCATTGCTTTGGGGATCATGATCGGCTCTGCGGCGGGCGTCCGAGCAGAGTCCGGCTCCCTGGCCGAAATCCTATTCCCGTCCGCGCAGAGGGCCAACCCGCAGCCCCGACCCGAATCGGCTCCGCTGGTGAGGGATGCTGCGCCCGGAGTTGGAGATCAGCATCTCGCTGAACGAGGCGCTGCGCGGGAACGCCCACTCTTTTCCCCCTCCCGTCGTCCGCCTCCACCGCCGCAACCAGCTTTGGTCGCGGCCGTGCTGCCTCCAACTCCCCAGCCCGTTGTGTCAGCCGCCCCGGACTTGCGCCTCGTCGGGATAGTGGCGGGTACTGACGCCGCGATGGCAATGGTGCGGCGGACGGGTGAGGGGCGTAGTCGAACCCTGCGGGTCGGCGACATAGTTGATGGCTGGCGGGTCAGCGAGATCGGTCCGGCGCGCCTTCTACTTCGCGTGGGCGAGGAAGCGAAGGCTTACGCTCTTTTCGCTAGCAAGCTTCCACAGGACCGCGTGGCCGTACAGAACGTCTCCGAGGCCGACCAATGATCGCGCCGCCTCCCAGTCGCTGCATTGCACGCTTCGTCCGGATTTGTACAATAAAATATGCGGCACATTCGCTTGAATGCAGAAGTTTTTTCCGTACGGAACTGAATGACTCTGAATATTCTGTCTCAAATTCAGCACATTGCCTCGAAACAGATTTGCCGAACGCCGCAATCCTACAATGCCGTCTCCCACGGCAGCTTGCGGTTCGGATCCTGCCCATGGCGATGGTCCTATGATGAGCGCGCACATCCGCCGGACGGCGCTAGCCTGCATCGGCCTGTTCGCTCTGTCTGGATCGGTCAGGGCAGACGACCTCTCGCGTGCGGCCCTGACGGGGCCTGGGATACCTGCGGACCTCCGTGCGCGGGCGCTACGCAAGGTCCCGCAGAGCGAGCATAGCGACCAACCGCGGGCCCTTGTCCCGCCAGATCGGCGCGCCGGACAGAGCTTCCATTTCCAGCCTGAGGAAATCGAGGCGACCGCCGCCCTGCCGACAGGACCATCTGAGCCGCTCGACCTCGGGAGCGGAGAGCCGACCGGGGGCGGTTACCGGCTCAACTTTGAACGGGCCGACCTGAAAGATGTGGTCCATACTATCCTGAACACGACCCTCGGACTCAATTACACACTGGGCGCCGAGCTTCCGGGGCAGGTCACGATATCGTCGCCGCGCCCCCTCAATAGAACAGAGCTGCTCACTGCCCTTGAGACCGTGCTGGCTGCACAGGGGTTCGCCCTGACCCGCACCGGCACCGGGTTTCTCATCGCACCCACCGCTCTCGGTAGCGGCTCGGTCCAGGTCGGCACAAACGCGCAGCCTGGCTATGGCGTCTCGGTTGTGCCCCTGCGTTACGTCTCAGCCGGCGTGATGTCTCGCCTCGCCTCGGGCTTCGTTACCGATGCCGAGGGGCTCCGCTTCGACACGGCAAGAAACACCGTGATTATTAAGGGGCCAGCCCAGAAGCGCCAGGAGGTGGTCAGCGCTGTCCTGGCCTTCGATGCGGATTGGATGCGCGGGCAGTCGGTCAGCCTATTCGAGGTACGCCGCGCCCGTCCTGAGGCGGTCGTGGCCGAACTTACTCAGCTCTTCGACACAGGTGAGAACGGGGTGGGATCGGGTCTGATCCAGTTCAAACCGATATCGCGGCTGCGATCGGTATTGGCTATGTCGAAAAATCCGGATCTGATCCGGCGGGCCGAGACCTTCATCCGCAAGCTCGACGGCAAGGCCGACCGGGCGGAGGAGAACGTCTTCATCTACAAGGCACGTTACCGCGACGCCCGGGAACTGGCGCGTGTCGTCAACGGCCTGTTTGGTACCGGTCAAGGGGGCCTCGGCGGTACGACAATGCCAAACACCGCGGGTATGTCGGGACGTTCGGCCCTACCAGGCTCGAATGGAGGCGCACCCGGTACTGGTCTCGGTAACGCCGGGACGGGCGGTCTCAATGTGATGGGGCCCGGCTCCAATGGATCAGGCGGCGCATCGGCGTCGTCCCCGGCCTCGTCCAGCGGCACAGATCTCCTAAAGGCGCGCTTCGCCTCGGCCTTCGGAGATAATGTCTTTGCGAGCGGCACGACCGACGGCGTCGCGGGCGGGGGCATGATCGACCTGACGCAGCAGAGCGCCGCCCGGCGCGCGGCGATCAGCGTCGACCCATCAAACAATTCGGTGATCACCTACGCGGATGGGGAGACCTACGAAAAGATCCACGCGGCGTTGCGCCGGCTCGATGCCACGCCCCTGCAGGTCGCCGTCAATGTCACCATCGCCGAGGTGAAGCTCACTGATCAGCTGAAATATGGGGTGCAGTACTTCCTCGATAGTAGCCGGATTGGGCTCGGCAAGAATAAAGGGTCGTTCGGTCTTGTGAGCGCAGCTGCAGCCGGGGCGGGCCGGGCTCTTAAGCCGACCGCTTCCGGCTTCAACTTCCTGGTAGGTGGCTATTCAGGACCCGACATCGTGATCTCGGCGCTGGACGGGTTCACAGACGTGAAGATTCTCTCCTCACCCTCGCTGGTGGTGTTGGAAAACCAGCCGGCCACACTACAGGTTGGCGACTCGGTGCCGATCACGACGCGCCAGGCACAGGGCGTCGACCTTCCTAACGCGCCGCTGATCAATCAGGTAGAATTCCGTGACACCGGCATCATCCTCAACGTAATCCCGCGCATCGGCCAGAACGACGCCGTCACCATGCTGATCGAGCAGGAGATCTCGGCCGTGGTGGCCGCGGCCGACACGCTGACACCAACGATCTCGAAGCGGCGAGTGGCGAGTACGATATCGGTCGCCAATGGCCAAACCGTGCTGCTCGCCGGGCTCATCAGCGACAAGCGTCAGCGAGAGCGTGACGGCATTCCGTTCCTCAGTCGCCTGCCGAATGTAGGAGCGCTGTTTAGCTCCACTGACAACGCGGCCGAGCGCACCGAGCTGGTGGTTTTCATCCGTCCCGTCGTGGTGCGCGGCGGTCGCGACGCGCAGCACGTCGCAGAAGATTATCGTGGCCGGCTCCTCGATGCCGGTGTGCAGCGCGGTGCACGGCCGCAAGCTCCGGTCTACAAGCCATGAAGCCCGATCTTCACTCGTGGCCTCCTGAAAGCCGACACGATCCCTTTCTAGGGCAGTGGGTGCTGGCCGCTACGATCGCAGACACGGCGATGATCGCCCAATGCGGACCGGGCTCGGCCGCTGCGCTCCTCCTCGCCCTGGGCCTCGGCCTTGTCGCCGCGCAGATCGCTTGGCAGGACCTTGCCGACATGACGATCCCTGACGAAGCCTTGGTCGGGCTTGGCCTCCTCGGGCTCGTCTCGCGTCTGTACACCGGCGTGCTGCGAGGCGACGCCCCGGAATGGATTCTCGCCGCTGCGTCGCTCGACGGTTTCGTCTGCGCCGGTGCTCTGCTGGGGTTGCGCGAGGTCTACTTTCGCCGCCGCGGCCGAGACGGGATAGGCTTTGGCGACGTAAAGCTAGCGGTATCTGGTGGGATCCTCGTCGGAACCGTTGACTTTGCCTGGAGCGTGCTGGGCGCGAGCCTTGCGGGCCTCGTGCTGGTCGGCCTTGCCCGTCTCCATCTCGGCGCAGCCCGAGGCGTGCTCGTGACTGAGGATCAGATCGCCTTCGGGGCGCTCCTCGCGCCAGCTCTCTGGATTGCGTGGCTCTTGGCCGCGACACCGTTGCTCCTGTGATGTCGAGCTTTGACTACCTTGCGCTTGATCCCGATGGCCGTGTGCTGTCTGGGTCAATAGACGCCGAGACGTCGTCCGAGGTCCAAGCGCAGCTTGAGCAGATCGGCTGCGTGCCGGTGACGATCAAACGCAATGTCTCTGCGCATCTTGGTCGGCTGGGGTGGCGCGCTCGCCTCACACCGGAGCCGCGTCCAGCCGAGATCACGGCGCTCACCCTCGACTTATCAATGCTGCTTCGGGGTGGCGTCGCTCTTGACGAAGGTCTTGTCATCTTGGCGCAGCTGGAGGATCGGCGCTGGCTGGTGCGGGTGTTGGAAGACCTGCACGTCGCGCTGAGCCAGGGCAACAGCCTGTCCCGGGCCGTCGCCCGGCATCCACGGCTGTTCCCGCCGCTCTACGTCAAGATGGTGGAGGTCGCCGAGGCGGCAGGCCGGCTGGAGGAAGCTCTGTCGAGCCTCGCAGGCGAGCGCCAGCGGAGCGAGCAGTTGCGGCGACGTTTTACCTCTGCCCTCGCATACCCGCTGTTTCTGGTCGGTGCCGCGCTTTCTGTGCTGGGCTTCGTGCTGATCTACCTGATCCCAAAATTCGAAGTCGCGCTTCAGGGCTTCCGAGACAGGATCGATCCGACGGCCCTTCTCGTATTCAATATGTCAGCCTTCCTGAATCGGAACCTCGACGACATCGGCGTCGCCGCCGTCGCTCTCCTGGGTCTCGGCGTGCTCGTCGCGCGGATCGGACGCGAACGCGGAGTCTGGCTGGCGGTGCTTGCCCACCTGCCGGTCGCCCGAACCGTTTTGGCCCACGAGCTTACGGTGACGTTCTGCCGAACACTGGCGATTCTCGTGCGGAACGGGATCGACATCTCGACGGCTCTCCGCCTCATTCGCGGCGTCATCCGGTTGCCGGGCGCGAGCACAGCCCTTGGTCGAGTCACCGCCGACGTGCGCCAAGGCCAGCGCCTGTCCGAAGCGCTCGCGCGCCATGAGCTATTCCCACGCCACGTCGTTCAGATGCTGCGAGTGGGCGAGGAGGCCGGCGAACTCGCGGACAGCGCCGCTCGCGTCGCAACCTTCTACGAGGCCAAGCTCGACGCTGCCCTCGGCCGCGTAATCGCCGTGGTAGGTCCCGCTGTGATGGTCCTCGTCAGTCTCCTCATCGCTTGGCTCATCATCTCGGTAATGACCGCCCTGATGAGCATCAACGATCTTCTCGTATGAGGTGTCCCATGAAAAGACTTCAGCCGGCAGCCCAATTGCTCTGCCTTTTCGCAGCAAGTTCAGCCTCGCCAGCCCGCGCGATGCCGCGATACGGAGCGCGTGACGTTCGCGGCGGCTTCACCCTCGTCGAGCTTCTTGTAGTCCTAGTGATCCTCGGTCTCGTGATGGGCCTCGCAGGGCCGCGCGTGCTCGGCTACTTGTCGAGCTCACGCGAGCGGACGGCAAAGCTGCAGATCGAGTCCTTCGCCTCTGCCCTCGACCTATTCTACCTCGACAACGGGCGCTATCCGACGACGAGCGAAGGCCTCCAAGCCTTGGTGCAACGCCCCGGCTCCGCGGCAAGTTGGAGCGGACCCTACTTGAAGCAGAACTCGGTCCCGACCGATCCCTGGGGGCGACCCTACGAGTACCGCGTTCCGGGTAAAGCGGGCCCCTACGCAATCACGTCACTCGGTATCGACGGGCAGCGGACCACAGCGGGTGTGATTGGCCGAGAATGAGGCTGTCGCGACAGACGCAGGCATCACCGGCTCGAAGCCCGGTACATCGTATCCTGCGCCGGGTCGGAAGGATCGTGGTCCGGGCCCGTACGAGGCATCCTAAGCAAGGCCCGTTTCTCAAGCTGGCGAGAAGAGCGGCGCCTGAAGCAACGATCTTTGCCACATGGTCTATCGGATTACAGGGACGCCTTTGTGGCCGCGCCGGATTCACGCTCATCGAGACTATGGCCGCGCTCGCGATCGTGGCCGCTCTCGGCGTCGCTGTTCAGCGCAGTCTCGTGCAGTCGAGACATGGCCTCAGTGCCGTCGAGGAGAGACTTATCGCAGAGCGTGTCGTTCGCTCACTACTGGCCGAAGTGCTAAATGCAGCCGATGTTCAGGCTGGAGGCCGCCGGGGTATTGCAGATGGCTGCTCTTATCAAATCCGCCTGTTGCCCGTGAGCATGCCGGAGTCGGGGGCTTCACGGGCTGCTGAGACAGGACTGGGCTTGCCCAGCCTTGGACGACCGCCTGCGTCTGAGGCCGGACCTCTGGATCAACGGACCCGATGGATGCCACTTCGCGTCATCATCTCGGTGACAACGAATTACGGCAAGACCATTTCCGTAGAAACAATCCGACTGGGACCGGCGGAGTAGAAATTACGCAGCACCGACAAGTTAGTAAAGTGGACAAACGGGGCTACTGAGGCCAGATTTCCTTAGTTGAAAGATTCTGGAGTGCTCAGAGGTAGAAGTATTACAGCAGGCCTGCCGATCCACCTGCCGGGCGATGCGGCCAACGTGCTCAGCCTCTCGACCGGAACGGCATCGAGGGCTCGCATTATGGGATAGGCGACACGAGCGCACGCGGTCCGCTCGATAATGGCCCGCTTTTTCGTCCCAAACAGTCGCTCTTCTGAGCCGTCCTGAAGGTCCGGAAGGGGTCCTTTGAGGCCTTCACCTGAGCCGCGCAGAATGTCCGCTTACCCACACCTTGAGGCCCGAAGCGGACGGACCGCTTGCGGCCAGCTCCGGTCATTGCGCCCGAGCCGGCCTGATTGTCTGCTTCGGTACTGCTCACAAAAGAGGCTGGCAGCTCCGCCGCCGGCACAGTAGTCGGCTGCACAAGAAAACCGGGCAGGAAATGCATGAGCCAGGAACAAACCAAGCTTCAAGAGCGAGCACAGGCAAATCCCCTGGCATCGCTGCAGGGCCGCGACACCGCTGCAATCTGGGCGGCAATCCTCGTCGAGCGGCGCGCACTTGGTGAGCGCACCGACACAGCCTTCGCGCGGTGTGGCTGGCCTCGGATCAACGAACGACAGGACTGAGCGATAGCCGTCGTCTCGTGAGCTGAGAGCAGGTCCTCTACCGTCACATCGACCCGCTGGACGCGACGGACTCGAATGCATGCCTCAAGCAAGCTGTGGCAGAAGCCGCCGGGCGTTGTGATACCAACCGGCGTTGATCATAGCTGATAGGCCCAGTCACGCAGTCTGATGGACATGACCATCCAGGGCCGCTCGATGAGGTTGTTCCAGGCGCGGCAGCACTGGTCGACGGTGTCGTCGTGAGAGGCGAAGACCTGGCTGCCGAGCCCGTTGTCTCGCAGGTGCTGCCAGATGTTTCAGATTGGATTGAATTCCGGGGCGCACGCCGGCAGCGGCAGCAGGGTGATGTTGTCCGGGACTGTAAGTCCATGGGTGTCCCGCATCCGCGCGGCGCGACGATCAGACGAAACAGCGGCTTGCCGCCCGCAACAGACCCAGCTTGGGGCTGCAGTCTGCCTCCGGAGTGGGCGCCAGGCACCAGATTTTGAAGACCAGATTGATCATCGGAAGTTTCGCGACAGCACCTTGAGGCCCGAACCGAGCGCGAGGTCGTGGATAAAGATGTCGCGCGAGCGCGGCCTCGGCCCCTCCGCCTCGCGCCGGTCCGACCCTCCACCGCCCCGAACCGTGTCGCCGCGGCCGACCGGCACCGGGAACGCCGGCACACCAGAATCTCGCTCGCCGACCCGCCGCAGCAGCCCCGTGAAGTCGACCAGGCTCTCGGCGATCACGTGCACGACGAGGCCCTGCCGCTGTACGCGACCCCGCACCCCCAGCAGCCCAGCGGTGAGGATCAGGCGGCGGTGGCGCTCGAACACCACCGGCCGAACGATCAGGTTGGCGATACCGGTCTCGTCTTCCAGCGTGATGAACATCGTCCCCTTCGCCGAGCCCGGCTTCTGACGCATCAGCACCAGCCCCGCGAGTGTGACACTCCGGCCGTGGCGAGCGGCATCAAGCACCCGGCATGATCGGTAGCCCTGCCCTTCGAGGTCGCCGCGCAGGAAGCCGAGCGGGTGCCCGCGCAGGCTCAGGCCCGTGGCGCGGTAATCCTCCGCCACCGCCCGACCCGCGCTCATCGGCGCGAGCGTGACAGCTGGCTCGACGAGTTCCGGACGCAGCTCCCCGTCGCGCGCGTCGGCGGCTGCGAACAGGTCGAGCGGTCGGTCGGCTAAACCCTGGATTGCCCACAGGGCCGCGCGCCGGTCGAGACCGAGGCACTGGAACGCGTCCGCCGCCGCCAACCGGCGCAAGGCGCCAACGGCCAGGCCCGCGCGCCGCCACAGCTCCTCGACGCTGCGATACCCGCCTGCCGGCCGCGCCGCGACGAGGTGGGTGCCGTCGGCCTCGGACAGGCCGCGGGCCATGCGCAGGCCGTGGCGTACCGCGAGGAAGCGCCCGCCCGCGGGCTCTAGGGTGCAGTCCCATTCGGACGCATTCACGCAGACCGGCCGGACCGGCACACCGTGGTCGAGGGCATCGCGCACGAGCTGTGCGGGCGCGTAGAAGCCCATCGGCTGCGCGTTGAGGATGGCGCACGCGAACACGTCCGGATGGTGGCACTTCAGCCAGGACGAGGCGTAGGCGATCAGCGCGAACGAGGCGGCGTGGCTCTCCGGGAAGCCGTAGCTGCCGAATCCCTCGAGCTGCAGACAAGTCCGCTCGGCGAAGGCCAGATCGTAGCCGTTGCCGACCATGCCGGCGATCAGCTTGTCGCGGAACTTCGATACGCCCGCCGTGACCTTGAACGTGCCCATGGCCCGGCGCAGTTGGTCGGCTTCGGACGGCGTGAAGCCGGCAGCCACGATGGCCACCTGCATCGCCTGCTCCTGGAACAGCGGGACCCCCAGCGTCTTCTCGAGCACGCGGCGCAGCGCCTCGGTCGGGTAGGTCACCGGCTCCTTCTTCTCACGGCGGCGCAGGTAGGGGTGGACCATGTCGCCCTGGATCGGGCCGGGGCGCACGACGGCGACTTCGATGACAAGGTCGTAGAACGTCCTCGGCTTCATGCGCGGCAGAATCGCCATCTGCGCGTGGCTCTCGATCTGGAACACCCCCACGGTATCCGCCCGCCGGATCATCGCGTAGGTCGCCCCGTCCTCCGCGGGTATCGCTGCGAGCTCGGTCGGCGCGCCCGGCCGGTGCCGGGCGAGCAGCCCGAACGCCCGGCGCAGGCAGCCGAGCATCCCGAGGCCGAGCACGTCGACCTTCATGAACTTCAGCGCCTCGATGTCGTCCTTGTCCCATTCCAGCGTCTGCCGGTCGGCCATCGTCGCCGGGCAGACCGGGCAGAGTTCGTCGAGCCGGCCGAGCGTCAGCACGAAGCCGCCGGGGTGCTGGCCGAGGTGGCGCGGCGTGCCGATGAGCTGGCGGGCCAGATCCAGCGTCAGCCGCAACCGGCGATCTTCCAGGTTGAGGTTGAGCTCGACCGCGTGCTGCTCGCCGACCCCGTCCGTCGACCAGCCCCAGACAAGGCCGGCGAGCGCGCCGGTCACGTCCTCCGGCAGGCCCAGCGCCTTGCCGACCTCGCGCACCGCCCCGCGTGCGCCGTAGCGGATCACGGTGGCGCACAAAGCGGCGCGGTGGCGGCCATAGGTCGCGTAGATCCATTGGATCACTTCCTCGCGGCGCTCATGCTCGAAATCGACGTCGATGTCTGGCGGCTCGTTGCGGGTCTCCGAGATGAACCGCTCGAACAGCAGCCCCTGCCGCACAGGGTCGATGCTGGTAATGCCGAGCGCAAAGCACACCGCCGAGTTCGCGGCCGAGCCGCGGCCCTGGCAGACGATGTTCTGTCCACGGGCGAAGCGGACGATGCTGTCAACGGTGAGGAAGTAGGGCGCATAGGCCAACCGCTCGATCAGTGTCAGCTCGTGACGGATCTGCGCGGCGACCGCGTCAGGCAGACCGTCCGGGTATCGTTCGGCCGCCCCCGCCCAGGTCAGCGCCTCCAAGCGGTCCTGCGCCGAGGTGCCGTTGGCCGCCTCCTCTGTCGGGTAGCTGTAGGTCAACGCGTCGAGCGAGAAGCGGCAGCGGGCGAGAATCTCGTCCGTGCGTGCGAGCGCGGCCCTGATCCTCCCCCGTTTTTGTGGACACGGAGGTTACGTTGCCCAGCGCTGCTCGGCCTGCTCAGGCGTACGGTACCCGAGGGCTGAGTGGAGGCGCTGTC
>NZ_JBAWTG010000058.1:0-31502 GCF_037106235.1 Methylobacterium nigriterrae
AGCCATCCTCATCAACACCCGCACGGGACGCGAGAAAATCGTGAAGGGCAGGGAGGCTGCCACCACGAACAACAAGATGGAGCTGTCCGCTGCCATCGCTGGGCTGAACGCCCTCAGCCCTGGCGCTGTGGTCACCATGCTGGGCGACAGCCAGTACGTGATCAAGGGCATCACCGAATGGCTACCCGGCTGGAAGGTCAAGGGCTGGCGTGGAGCGAACAAGAAGCCGGTCGCCAATGCCGAGCTGTGGCAGGCCCTGGAGGCGGCTGTATCGCGGCACCGGAGTGTCACCTGGAGGTGGGTGAGGGGGCACAACGGGCACGAACTGAACGAGCGCGTGGACAGGATCGCGAGCCGAGAAGCAGAATGTGCAGGCTCACTTGAGCGGGCCACAACGTAGGGAGCGAGTTGGGCTGCTGCTCGGCACGTTGGGCTAAGCAAGATCCCACGAGTGCTCCGTGCGCCCGTGGAGTGTCCGCCTTCGGGTATAGCGTCTGCAGCCTACCCTGCGCGGCTTGAGCTGGACCTCCGCGCTCTCGTTTCGCGTTAGTTCGTGCCTTCGTGCTGAACCTGCGAGACAGAGCCATGGCCCTCGATACCCGGTCGGAACTGCGCCGGCCCATCCCGCTCACTCTTGTCATCGCGACTGCGGTGCTGCTGGCCCTTCTGATCGTCATGGCTATCCGGCACAGCAATGTGCGGCGTGAATACGAGCAGCAGATCAGCACCCTTCAGAACGACAATGCCGCAGCTCAGAACGAGCTGGCCCGCCAGAGAGCCATGTCAGGCACCCTGACCGATCTGCAGGCGAAGATCGCTGCGGCCGAGAAGCAGGGCCAGCAAGCCACTCAGACCATCACGCAGACGCAAGAGCAGATTGCGAACTTGGAGCTGCGCCGGAAGGAGGCCGAGCAGAAGGCTACCGAGGCGGAGCAAGCTGCAGGCAGCCAAGCCCAGCGGCTCACCGACCTGCAAGCACAGGTTCAGCAGACGGAGCAGAAGCTCGCTCCTCTGCAGGGGACGGTCACGAGTGCGGAGCAGGACGCCAAAGCACGGACGCAAGACCTTGCTGATGTGGGACGAAGGCTTGAGGATGCACGCCGGCAAGAAGCCATGCTCCGCGATGACCTGACCAAGCTCACACAGGAGGCCGCGGCCAAGTCCTCCGAACTGGCGCAGGCGGAGCAGAGCCAGCAGAAGGCTCGCGAGGCTGCCGCAGCCGCCCAGAAGGAGCTGGCTGATGCCCGGGCTGAGACTGAGCGGCTGAATAACCAGCGCGGTGAGGTGCAGCAAGCCATTGCCGAACTTACGACCAATCGCGATCAGCTCGCGGCTGCCATCAAGGAGACCGAGCAGCAGCTCCAGCAACTCCGAGATACCCTGACGGCTGCCCAGAAGGATGCTGCCACCGCCCAGTCCGGGCGCGATCGCCTGAAGGCCGAGCGCGGTCAGGTGGAAGACGCGGTGAAGCGGTTGAGCGCAGATCGGCAGAGCCAGACCTCTGAGCTAGAGGCACTCCAGAAGAAGCAAGCCGAGGCTCAAGCGCAGCTCGCGACCCTGGCCGAGAGCTTGGCATCACGGAACAAGGAGCTTGCGGAGCTGGATAGGCTTCTCAGCGCGACGCGCCAAGAACTCGTGGATGCCCAGAGCAAGCTCGCCGACACACGACAGCAGCTCTCGGGTCAGCCAGCCCAGGACGGCACCGCTCCGGGCAAGCAGGACGAGAGTGGGCCAGCAGAGACCTCTTCGACCCCCGGTCGGCCGGACGGCTCTGGCCCTCCCCCAAGCCAGTTGCCGAGGTGAGACGGCCGGACACCCAAGCTGCCACACTGCTCGCGCATTGCCTCGCGATCACCTCGCGCAACTGATCGCAACGAGGGGAAGCAGGATGAGCAAGGCAGAGCGTTCGCCTACGAGCGCCTCGGTCGTGGCCTTCACACCGCGCGTTGCGCCCGTGGAGGCGGATGAAGATGTCGCCTCCGTCATCGAAGTCCTTCAGGAGCAGCTCGCGCTTGCGCGTGAGGGCAAGCTCCGCTCCGTCGCTGTCGTCTCCGTATCGTCGGATGGCGAGGCGGTCGGAACACAGTGGTCCTGCCAGCGAGGCGATGTCACGAGCCTGATTGGCAAACTCACGGTGCTGACGCACGACCTGATGGCAGGGCGCCAGTAGGTGCCGCCGTCGCGCGCTTGGAGTGGTGAATGAAGGCGGGCTTCCTCCTCATCCAGACGATCATTGCCGGTGCCCAGCGAGATGATGACGCGACCGCTGTGTTCGACACCATGGACTGTTGCGAGAGGGTTGTTGGGGGAGGCCATAGACGGCCTGACAAACTGACACCCTTATTGACGGGCCTAGGCCCCAGCACCGGCTCGCGCGTTCACACAAGTGATGGAGGTGCTGCGCGGAATTCAGGACCGTAGCTCCCCGCTGACGGTCGACTGTCGCTTGATGCCGAGGAGCCGCGATGCCGGGCCTTGAGTGGATGATGAAGCGCCAGCAGGTGCTGGCCGACTTCGGTGAGTTCGCCCTGCGCAGCGAGAACCTCAACGAGGTGCTCACCGAAGCCTGCAGGCTCGTGGGCGAGGCCTTCGGTACCCATCGCGCCAAGGTCTTGGAGATCCAAGAGGGCGGCCAATGCTTGTTCGTGCGCGCCGGTGTCGGGTGGACCCCGGGCATCGTGGGCGAACTACATTTGCCCATGGGCGAGCGCTCGTCTGAGACCTTCTCAATCAAGGTAGCCAGGCCTGTCATCACGCAGGACATCCACGAGGAGGAGCGCTTCGAGGTCCCCGAGTTCATGAAGGAGGCCGGCGTCGTCGCGCTGGTCAACGTACCGATCTTCCTGCCCGGCGGCAGAGCCTATGGCCTGCTACAGGTGGACGCGACCGAACCGCGCGAGTTCAGCCAGCAGGACATCGAGTTCCTGCGCACCTACGCCACCATCCTGGGCCCGGTGGTCGACCGCCTGAAGCAGGTGAGTACCTTGCGCTCCACCGAGGAGCGCTTCCGGCTCGTGGTCGAGAATGCGCGCGACTATGCGATCTTCACCACCGATCCCGAGGACCGGATCATCGGCTGGTACCCTGGCGCAATGGCCGTGTTCGGTTGGTCGGCCGAAGAGGCGGCGGGCCAGCCCAGCAGCATGCTGTTCACGCCCGAGGACCGGGAAGCAGGTGAGGACGAGAAGGAGATCGAGGCGGCTCGCCGCGAGGGTTCTGCGCCGAACGTGCGCTGGCACCTGCGCAAGGATGGCTCGCGCGTGTTTATCGAGGGGATGACAACGACACTGCACCATCCGGACGGCTCGCTGCGGGGCTTCCTGAAGATCGGCCAGGACATCACCGAGCGGCGCAAGGCCGAAGAGGCTCTGCGCGATAGCGAGGCCCGTCAGCGGGCGCTGATCGAGGGCATGCCACAACTCGTCTGGCGAGCGATGAACGGCGGCCATCGGACATGGGTAAGCCCACAATGGATAGCCTATACGGGTCTGCCTGCGGAACAGAGCCATGGCTTCGGTTGGCTGGACGCGCTCCACCCCGATGATCGTGCCGCTGCCGTTGGAGCATGGCGCAAGGCCGAGACCACAGGCGTGTTTAGCGCTGAGTATCGGGTCTGCCACATCGCTGAGCGGAGCTACCGCTGGTTCGCCGTTCGTGCCGCGCCAGTGCGCGACAATGAGGGACGCATCATCGAGTGGTTGGGCACCTCCACCGACATCAACGACCTGCGCCAGCTTCAGGAGCAGCAGGCCGTCGTCGTCGCCGAGCTGCAGCACCGCACCCGCAACCTCATCGCGGTCGTGCGCTCTATCGCGGAGCAGACGATGCGGGCCAGTTCCTCGCTGGAGGCATTCCGCAACCATTTCAACGACCGCTTGGCCGCCCTCTCGCGTGTGCAGGGCCTGCTCTCCCGCGCAGACCAGGAGCCGATCACCATCCGGGCCCTGATCGAGAGCGAACTCGATGCGCTCGGAGCCGCGGACCTGCGGGAGCGCATCGTGCTGGAGGGACCTAGAGTGACCCTGCGCAAGGGGAGCGTGCAGACGTTGGCGCTGGCGCTGCATGAGCTGGCCACCAACGCTCAAAAGTATGGCGCGCTCGGCAGCGATCAGGGGCGGCTCACGGTGAGGTGGCACGACAATGTGACGGAGGGGGAAGGTCGGCGCTTGGCTCTGGAGTGGGTGGAGGAGGGCATCGGCGGATTGTCCGAAGAGCGGAGCCCAATCCGGCGCGGCTACGGGCGCGAGCTGATCGAGCAGGCGCTGCCCTACGTGCTGCAGGCCAGGACGAGCTACGAACTCGGCGCGACGTCGCTGCGTTGTTCCATCGACCTGCCGCTCACCGCACGCACCAGCAAGGCCAGCTCATGACGTCTGCCACCACCCCGCTCGCCGGCCGCCGCGTGCTTGTCGTGGAGGACGAGTACTTCATCGCCGACGATCTGCGGCGGCAGTTCGAGGCGGGTGGAGCGGAGGTGCTGGGGCCCATTCCCCGCGTCGACGAGGCACTGGCGGTGATCGCGGAGACGCCCGAGATCGATGGAGCGGTGCTCGACATCAACCTGCAGGACGAGTTGGTCTACTCCGTGGCCGAGGCCCTGCGGGCGCGCGGCGTGCCCTTTATCTTCGCCACCGGCTACGACAAGACCATGATCCCGGCCCGTTATGCTGACGTGCGCCACTGCGAGAAGCCCCTGGAGCTGGCGCAGGTCGCCAAGGCGCTATTTGCCTGACGGTCCGCCACGCCGGGCGGCTCAGACGGTCGCGCTCGCCTCGTCCGCAACGACCCGTTCCGACAGCGGCAGCTCGATCGTGCAACTCAAGCCCGTCGGCGCGAAGCTCAGGCTCGCTTGGGCCTGCAGCTCGTAGGGCAGCACGCGCTCGAACAGCGTCAGGCCGAAGCCCTTGCGCGCAGAGGGCGAGACAGGCGGGCCGCCCCGCTCGCGCCAGGTGATCACGAGGCGCGGCTCGGGACCATCGCTGCGCTGCCACGACACGCTGATGCGCCCCTCGTCACGGGTGAGTGCCCCGAACTTGACCGCGTTCGTGGCCAGCTCGTGGAAGGCGAGAGCCAGCGGGCTCATAGCCTGGGGCTGCAGCAGGATGCGGGGGCCGGACAGGTCCACCTGCTCGCCCTCCTTGGCCTGGTAGGACAGAAGCTCATCCGAGATCAGCGTGTGCAGGTCGAGCTTGGCGTGCGGGTCGACCACCATCGCGCCGTGAACCCGCGCGAGCGCGGTGAGCCGTCCGTCGAGGTGCATCCTGTAGGCCTCGACGCTCTCGCTGGTCTCGCCCGAGCGGCGCGCGACCGAGCGCACCACCGCCAAGAGGTTGCGCACCTGGTGCTGCAACTCGCCCACGAGTTGGCGCTTGTCGTTCTGCAGCGTGACGCAACGGCGCTCGGCTTCAGCAGCCCGGGCGTTGGCCGCCTCCAGTTCGCGGTGCAGATCAGTGTGATTGGCGTTCAGCATCGCCTCCGAGGGTGGCCCTCCTTAGGGAAAGCCCGAGCGGACGTGGCCTGTTCCCGCACGAACGACCTCATCGAGCACAACGCCGTTCTGACCGAAACCAACTGAGTTGCTTCTCGCACGTTGATCCTGGAGTCATGCGGCTCAGCCTGTGACGAGGGAGAGGGACCATGCTGCCGCCCGATCACGGCCTGACCATGCTTCTGCGCAAGCTCGACAGCATCGGCCGGCTCACGGCCGAGGAGCAGCAAGCCATCGAGAGCTTGCCGGTGAAGACACGGGTTCTCGGCCCCGGGCAGGACATCGTGCAAGAGGGCGACCGACCCAGCCAGAGCGGCCTCGTGCTGAACGGCTGGGCCTGCCGCTACAAGATGTTGAGCATGGGCCGGCGCCAGATCCTGTCGCTGCACATCGCCGGCGACATTCCCGATCTGGAGAGCCTGCACGCGGGCATGATGGACCACAGCATCGGCGCGCTGACCCAAGCGACTGTGGCCTTCATCCCGCACGAGAGCCTGCGCGAGCTGATCGCGCACTTCCCTGGCGTTGCGGCGCTGTTCTGGCGCGACCTCCTGATCGCCGCAGCCACCTACCGGGCTTGGCTTACGGGTGTAGGGCGCCGGCCAGCCTACGAGCGCATGGCGCACCTGTTCTGCGAGCTGTACGTGCGGCAGCAGGCGGTGGGGCTCGGCAGCGAGCACCGCTGCCCGTTTCCGATCACGCAGATTGATCTGGGCGATGCGCTGGGCTTGTCGAACGTGCACGTCAACCGCGTGCTGCAGGACATGCGTGGCTCAGGGCTGATCAGCCTGCGGGGCGGCGAGCTGGTGATCGAGCAGTGGCAGCGCCTTGCGGGGGCCGCGGAGTTCGACCCGGCCTATCTCCATCTAAAAGGACGCGCTGCGTGAACCTGAGCCAATAGCAGAGGGGCCGAGCATTGGGCCGCAGCCGCAGACTTCCGAGCGCCGAATCGCCATCTGCTTCACGCTCCATGGTGGTCCTGAAGCAGCCATGGGCAACGGTCGCTACCATCAGGCGCATCCGTCAGCGACGGGGACCTGGGGTACGCAAGCCGGGTACTTTGTGGGGTACGCAGCCGAAGCCTCTCCCCGCCTAACCCGTTGATGGCACTAATAAAATCGAATTGAGAGGGGGGATGGTGGAGCCTAACGGGATCGAACCGATGACCTCTTCCATGCCATGGAAGCGCTCTCCCAGCTGAGCTAAGGCCCCACACATTCCACCGCGGCGGCTGGAGCACCCGCGGAGTTCGTCTCGCCGCCGGGCTCGTTGCCCGCCGGCGAGGCCGGTTCTATAGGCGGGCCTCGGCCCGGACTCAACCCCCTTTCTCGCCCTTTTTTCGTCGGCTCGGCGAGTTCGCGCCCGGCGCTCCGGAGCCGGCGCGGGGCATCCGCAACAGGCCTCAGCTCTCCTCGTCGTTCTCGATGTCGCCGTCGATCAGGTCCGAGACGTCGTCGTCGCCGGCATCCTCTTCCTCGAGGAAGGTGTCGTCGCCGTCATCGCTGGTGTCGGCATCCGAATCCGTGTCGTCGTCGCTCGTGGTCTCGGCATCGTCCTCGGCCGCCTCGACCTCGTCGAGCGAGACGAGCTCCGGCCCCTTGTCGTCCGTCTCCTCGTCTTCCTCGGCCTGCTGCCGGGCGGCGAGCGCCGGGGCGGCGACGCGGCTCGACGCGACGGCCTGGTAGACGGTGCCGCATTTCGGGCAGATCGCGGGGTCGCGATCGAGGTCGTAGAATTTCGCGCCGCAGCTCATGCATTGACGCTTCAAGCCGAGTTCCGGTCTGGCCACGAGCGAAAACCTCTAAGGTGGGGGTCTGGGAGAGGCGCCCCGTTAGTCGGGCCGCGCGCTCGTGTCAAATAGGCCGGAATTTTCGCGCTGCGCCATCGGTTTCGCAGGATTTCGGCGCCGTTTTCGGAGGCGGCCGCCGGGGATCGGGTCCGGGCCGGATGACGGGCGCCGGCCGGCATGATAACCGGCCGCCACGAGAGGAGCCGGGCCGCGTCAGCATCCCGGCTCGTGGCCGCCTTCGATCCGGAAGTCCTGAAGCCCGTGTCGCACGATTCCGAGCCCCAGCCCCTCACCGCCTCGCCGGGCGCAGCCCTGCGCGGCGCGCTCCGCCCGCCCGGCGACAAGTCGATCTCGCACCGGGCGATGATCCTCGGCCTCCTCGCGATCGGCGAGACCCGGGTCGAGGGCCTGCTCGAGGGTGACGACGTGCTGCGGACGGCTGCCGCCGCGAAGGCGCTCGGCGCCGGGGTGGAGCGGCTCGGCGAGGGGCGCTGGCTGGTGCGCGGCGTCGGTATCGGCGGCCTGTCGGACCCGGACGGTACCCTCGACTTTGCCAATGCCGGGACCGGCTCGCGGCTGATGATGGGCGTCGTCGGCGGCCAGCCCGTCACCGCGACCTTCGACGGCGACGCCTCGCTCCGCAAGCGGCCGATGCGGCGCATCCTCGACCCGCTCGTGCGGATGGGCACGCAGGTGCTCGACGAGGCCGAGGGCGGGCGCGTGCCGCTCACCCTGCGCGGCCCCCGCGAGGCCATCCCGATCACCTACGAGACGCCGGCCGCCTCCGCCCAGATCAAGTCGGCGGTGCTCCTCGCCGGGCTCAACGCGCCCGGCATCACCACGGTGATCGAGCGCGAGGCGACGCGCGACCACACCGAGCGGATGCTGCGCCTGTTCGGCGCCGAGGTGAGCGTCGAGCGCCACGGCGAGGGCGGGCACGGGCGCAGGATCGCGCTCGCCGGCCAGCCGACTCTCCGGGGCACCGACGTGGTGGTGCCGGCCGATCCCTCCTCGGCGGCCTTCCCGCTGGTGGCGGCGCTGATCGTGCCGGGCTCCGAGGTGACGATTCAGGGCGTGATGATGAACCCGCTGCGCACCGGGCTGATCACGACGCTCCTCGAGATGGGCGCCGACATCGAGCGCCTGCGCGAGCGCGAGGAGGGCGGCGAGACGGTGGCGGACCTGCGCGTGCGCGCGAGCCGCCTCAGGGGCGTCGACGTGCCGCCCGAGCGCGCCCCCGCGATGATCGACGAGTACCCGATCCTGGCGGTGGCCGCCGCCTTCGCGCAGGGCACCACCCGGATGCGGGGCCTGCACGAGCTCAGGGTGAAGGAATCCGACCGCTTGGCCGCGGTCGCGGACGGGCTCGGGCGCAACGGCGTCGCCCACCTGATCGAGGGTGACGACCTCGTCGTGCACGGCGACGGCGGCGCGCCGCGCGGCGGCGGCACGGTGGCGACGCATCTCGACCACCGCATCGCCATGGCGTTCCTCGTCATGGGGCTCGCCGCCCGGGAGGCGGTGACGGTCGATGACGGCGCCATGATCGCCACGAGCTTCCCGAGCTTCCTGCCGACCATGCGGGCGCTCGGCGGAATCATCCGGGCTTGAGCGCGCCGATGGTCATCGCGATCGACGGTCCCGCCGCGTCCGGCAAGGGCACCCTCGCCAAGCGGCTCGCCGCCCATTACGGCCTGCCGCACCTCGATACCGGGCTCCTGTACCGGGCCGTGGCCCTGACGATGCTCGACGCGGGATACCCGCTCGACGACGAGGCGGCCGCCGCGCGCGCCGCCGAGGCGCTCATCGCCGACCGGCTCGCGGATCCGCGCCTGCGGGAGCGGGCCATGGGCGAGGCGGCCTCGCGCATCTCGGCGGTGCCGGCCGTGCGCGCCGCGCTGCTCGCCTGGCAGCAGCGCTTCGCCGGCAACGCGGTCGGCGCCGTCCTCGACGGGCGCGACATCGGCACGGTGGTCTGCCCCGACGCGCGCGTGAAGCTCTTCATCACGGCCGCGCCCGAGGAGCGGGCGCGCCGCCGCCACCGCGAGCTGAGCCAGCGCGGCGAGACGGTCACGCTCGCGGCGATCCTCGCCGACATCGAGGCCCGCGATGCCCGCGACGCCTCGCGGGCGACCGCGCCCCTCAGGGCGGCGGCCGACGCCGTCCTGCTCGACACGACGGAGCTCGACGCGGACGAGGCCTTCACGGCGGCGCGGGCGGTGGTGGATCGGGCACGCGCGCATTGACGGCGCGCCGGGAGCGCCGGTGGTCAAGCAGGTCTGCGCCCGATCGCTCGGCGCAGTACAGGTCGATATCGCCGCGCAGACTTGCTCAACCGATATTGATGGTTATTTTAGACGTACTGCCGGCCAACACATTCTGACTGGCTTTATTTTTTCGGACGTCGATAAAACCATTTAGTGCATTGACTGCGACAAGGCTCAATTACGTGTCAAGATTTTCTGTATTCGTTCGTAGAATCGTATTTCAATTGCGACGAATATCGCCCATCATTCTGAGCGCGGGGGTCGAGTCGCCGCGTGAGCGCCCGCGCTCGAGACCGAAGCGGGCGCCGAGACTCGGCGGGGGGCGGAATGGCAATCGGAACGGATAGGGAGCTGTCGCTCGACGGCGTGGAGGTCGGGCCGCGGTCCGGGGCGGCTTCCGAGGCGGACGATCAGGGGCGGATCCTGTCGCCCGCGGAACTCGCGGAGCTCGGCATCAGCCCCCCTGAGGAGTTGGCGGGCGAGATGGACACGGCGCCGCTCGCGGACGGCAACCGCGTCCGCGTCACCGGCCGCTTCGCCGGCCGCTCGCTCCTGAGCGGGCAGGGCTACCGATTCAAGGTCCTGAGCAACCCCGATCAGAAATCGCCCGACCTCGTCGGGGCGCTGATCGACATCGTCGCCCGCAAGGGGTTCGAGTGGCTGCTCGAATTCCTGAACTCGCAGGCCCAGCAGCGCGACGTCACGATCACCGACATCGAGCTAGCGAGAGCGGGCGAGGCTTTCGAGATCGTCGATGCCAGCACCGACTGGCCGATGAAGATCGATATCAGCACCGTCTGGAACGACACGGTGGTCGTCTTCATCGGGCAGACGCCGTACATGTTCCGCCCCGGCGAGGGAAAGACGCAGACGATCCAGAAACGCTTCAAGGGGCCGAATGCCTCCGAGCGCGGCGTTGCCCACGTGCGGATCGTCAACACGGCCGGCAAGGCGATCGAGATCGTCGGCAACTGGAGCATCGACGCGGCCTACACGCTGTCGATCGGCAACAAGGTCGTCGGCTCGAATCGGGTCAGCGGCTACGAACCGCGCGGCAAGGAATGGACCTTCGGCCCGTTCTACTTCGGAGCCCGCGACTGAGGCGGCGCGAGCGGCCGCCGCTCCCGCCTGGCCCCGACACGTTCACGCATCGCACCGCGCGCAGTCCCTCGCCCCGCCCCGCGGGGAGAGGGCACGCGGCGCCCGCCGCGACGCGGGAACCGCCAAGCCCGGACCGGATGCGGGAGCCGCGCCGGATCCGAATGCCCGCGCCATCAGCTCGTCGGGTCGGCCGCGCTCACCCATGCTCCGCCCGGCAATACGCCTTGCCGACCGCGTAGGCGATCCGCGCGACGGTCTCCGCCACAAGTCGCGCCGTGGCGTTCTGGATGGCAGCGGCCGTCTCCATGGCGATGTCGAACGCATCCTTGGCAACGGTCAAGCATTCGGTCAGATCGGGACTGTCGTCGGTCTCGGCGAGAGTGCTCTCGATCTGGCCGATCATCCGCTTGCCATGACGACCGCCTTTCTGCGGCGGAACCGAAAACTTGGAGCCCTCGATAGCCGCGCGCAAGTCGGCATCCGACAGATCGGGAAACTGTTTGCGAAGCTGAAGCAATGCTTCCGACTTCTCGTCCTGCGTGTAGTTCGGCATCTGGAATCTCTTGGTAAGGTCCCTCGATACAGACATAGTGTAAGGCGAATATCAATCAGAAATTTCAGTTCCGACGATTGATCAGATGTTTTCGCGGACGACGCTGTCGAGCCGCGGGCCGGGCGGGTCGGAGCACGCGATCGATGCCCTTGCCGCCTGGTCGCTTCGGTGCCGCAGCGATCGCATCACGTGCCCCTGGGCTTCGCCCGGCGCGTCGGCGCCTCGCTGAGCGGGTCCTCCGGCCAGGGATGGCGGGGATAGCGGCCGCGCATCTCGGAGCGGATCGCGGCCCAGGAGCCGCGCCAGAAGCCCGGCAGGTCGCGGGTGATCTGGATCGGGCGCTGCGCCGGCGAGAGGAGGTGGAGCACCAGGGGCACGCGGCCGCCGCCGACCACCGGGTGGCGGTCGAGGCCGAACAGCTCCTGGACGCGCACCGCCAGAACGGGCTCCGCGCCGGCATCGTAGGCGATCGGGATGCGCGAGCCGGTCGGGACCTCGATATGGGTCGGCGCCTCGGCGTCGAGCCGGGCGCGCAGGGTCCAGGGCAGGAGCCCGTGGAGGGCCTGCGCGAGGTCGTCCGCCGTGATCGCGGCGAGGCTCGTGCGGCCAACGATCGCCGGCGAGAGCCACTCCGCCGCGCTCCCGGCCAGCGCCGCGTCCGTGAGGTCCGGCCATTCCGCGCCCTCGGCGGCCCGCAGGAACCGCACGCGGTCCCGCCACTGGCTGAGCGCCGGGGTCCAGGGCAGGCCGTCGAGACCGGCCTCCGCGATCCCGCGGGCCAGGGTCTCGGCGCTCGCGAGGTCGGCCGGCACCGGCAGGGTGCGCTCGCCGAGGCTGACGGCGCCGAGGCGACGTACGGCACGCGCCCGCAGCGCCCGGGCGCTCCTGTCGTAGCCGACCTGCGTTCCGGCCTCGATCCGGTCGGCGAACAGCGCCTCGATCGCCTCCGGGGCGATCGCGGCCGCCGCCAGGATGCGGGCATGGGCGGCGGTGCCCGCGAGGTCGGCGACGACGAGGAAGGTCTCGCGGGCGAGCGGCGAGGCGGGGTCGAGCCGGCCGGCCCGCCCGTTCGCCATCACGAACTCGCCGTCCCGGCCGCGGGACCGGGCGACGCGGTCCGGATAGGCGAGCGCCAGCAGGGCGCCGGGCTCGGCAGGCTCCGCCGCCCCGGCGCCCCCCGCCTGCCGCGCCCAGCCCTCGGCGAGGCGCCGCATGTCGCCGGCCCGGCCGCCGCGCTCGCGCCGGAAGCGCTCGACGCGCTCGGCCAGATCGACGCCGTCGCCGCCGAGGCCCCGCTCCACCAGGACCGCCGCGAGATCGGCCGCCGCCCGCGCCTGCCCGGACTCGGCGGCGCTCACCACCATGCGGGCAAGCCGCGGCGGCAGGGGCAGCCCGCGCAGGCGCCGGCCCTCCGGCGTCAGGCGCCCGTCGCCGTCGATCGCCGCGAGGTCCCGCAGCATCGCGCGGGCCTCCGTCAGCGCCGGCGCCGGCGGCGGGTCGAGGAAGGGCAGCCCCGTCGGGTCGGCGACGCCCCAGGCGGCGCAGTCGAGCAACAGCCCCGCGAGGTCGGCCGCCAGGATCTCCGGCCGGGTGAAGGGCTCCAGGGCGTTGGTGGCGGCCTCCGACCAGAGCCGCCAGCAGAGGCCGGGCTCGGTCCGCCCGGCGCGGCCCCGGCGCTGGTCGACGGAGGCCCGCGAGGCGCGGGCGGTGACGAGGCGGGTCAGCCCGATCCCGGGCTCGTAGACCGGCACCCGCGACAGGCCCGAATCGACTACGATCCGCACGCCCTCGATGGTCAGCGAGGTCTCGGCGATGCTCGTCGCCAGCACGACCTTGCGCCGGCCCGGCGGGGCCGGCGCCACGGCGCGGTCCTGCTCGCCCTGCGTGAGGGCGCCGTAGAGCGGCGCGACCTCGGTCGCGGCATCGACCCGTTCGGCCAAGGCCTCCGCCACGCGCCGGATCTCGGCCTGACCGGGTAGGAAGGCCAGCACCGATCCGGGATCGGACCGGAGCGCCCGCAGGATCGCGTCGGTCATCGCCTCCTCGATCCGCCGGTTCGGATCGCGCTCGAGATGTCGTGTCTCGACCGGAAAGGCGCGGCCTTCCGACGCGATCACCGGCGCCGCCCCGAGGAGGCGCGCGACCCGCGCGCCGTCGAGGGTCGCCGACATCACGAGGATGCGCAGGTCCTCCCGCAGGCCGGCCTGCGCATCGAGCGCGAAGGCGAGGCCGAGATCGGCGTCGAGCGAGCGCTCGTGGAACTCGTCGAACAGCACGGCGCCGACCCCGGAGAGTTCCGGATCATCCAGGATCATGCGGGTGAACACGCCCTCGGTGACGACCTCGACCCGGGTGCGGCCCGACACCTTGGAGCCGAGCCGGACGCGCAGGCCCACCGTCTCGCCGACGCGCTCGCCCAGCGTGCGGGCCATGCGCTCGGCCGCGCCGCGCGCGGCGAGCCGGCGCGGCTCAAGCAGGATCAGCTTGCGGCCATCGAGCCAGGATGCATCGAGGAGCGCGAGCGGCACCCGGGTGGTCTTGCCGGCCCCGGGCGGCGCCACGAGGACGGCCGCGCTGCCGGAGGCGAGCGCGGCGCCGAGATCCGGCAGGACGGCATCGATCGGGAGAGGGTCGTGGAGGAGCGCGTCCGCGGGTGGCATGGGCCTGGCTCGTGGCGCGGGATCGCGCAAAATACAACCTCAAACGGCCTGTGCGCGATCAACGGCCCGCTTCCACCGGAATCGACTGCCCGACGTTCCGGAACATCAAACAATCCGCACATTCTGCGTGTCGCCGATCACGGAAATTCTATATCGGGCGCCGGAACTCGGCCGATAAGCGGGCTTTGTCGGGCTGGCGCGCCGCGGATGCGCGCGAACGGATGGATTGGATGACAAAGCTCGCTCTCACCCTCGCAGCCGGCCTGACGCTCGGCGGCCTCAGCCTGCACGCGGCCTCCGCGGCGCCCGCCATGCCGGCCCCGGGCCTCGTCGCAGGCGAGGCCGCCACGACGGGGGTGGTGTATCGCAGGCACCACCGCAGCCTGCACCACCACCGCGCCTGGCGCCGCCACCACATGCGGAACAGCCTGCGACACGGAAACCCGAATGCCCGCAACCCCGAGCGCCCGGGCTATGCCCAGCAGAAGGGCAACACGTCCGGCGGCCCGCGCTACTGAGTGTCTGCCGAGGGGCCGGTGCGCCGCGCCGGCCCCTTCGCGCAACCTCGCTCACCCCCCGATGTCGAAGGCCGCGAGCGCCGCCATGTTGACGAGGTCTGCATCCGTGGCGCCGAGCGGCGCGATCTGCACCGCCTTGTCGAGGCCGATCAGGAGCGGGCCGAGCACCATGGCGCCGCCGAGCTCCTGCAGCATCTTGGTCGAGATCGAGGCCGAGTGGAACGCCGGCATCACGAGGACATTGGCGGGCTCCTTCAGGCGGCTGAACGGGTACTGCGCCATCACCTCCCGGTCGAGGGCGACATCGGCTGCCATCTCGCCCTCGTAGACGAAATCGAGCCCCATCCCGTCGAGGATGCGCACGGCCTCGCGCACCTTCTCCATGCGCTCGCCGCGCGGGTGGCCGAAGGTCGAGAAGGACAGGAGCGCGACACGCGGCTCGGTGCCGAGACGGCGCGCGGCGCCCGCGGCCTCGACTGCGATCTCGGCGAGCGCCTCAGCCGAGGGCATCTCGGTGATGGCGGTGTCGGCGACGAGCACGGTGCGCCCGCGCGCCACGCAGACCGAGAGGCCGATGACCCGGTGGCCGGGCTTGGCGTCGATGACGCGGCGCACGTCATCGAGCGCGATCGAGTAGTTGCGGGTGACGCCCGTCACCATGGCGTCGGCGTCGCCGAGCGCCACCATGGTGGCCGCGAAGGCGTTGCGGTCCTGGTTGATCAGGCGCTGGCAGTCCCGGAACAGGTAGCCGTGCCGCTGCATGCGGGCGTAGAGCGACTGCGCGTACTCGGCGTTCCGCTTCGAGAGCGCCGCGTTGTGGACCTCGATGTTGTCGCGCCGCGACAGGTCGATGCCCATGGCGGCGGCGTTCGCCTCCACGCGATCCTCGCGCCCGACCAGGATCGCCGTGCCGAGGCCCTGGTTGGCGAAGCTCACGGCAGCGCGGATGACGAGCTCCTCCTCGCCCTCGGCGAAGACGACGCGCTTCGGGGCCCGGCGCACATCCTCGAACACGCGGTTGAGGATGCCGGCGACGGGGTCGCGCCGGGCCGAGAGGCGGTCGCGGTAGGCGGCCATGTCGTCGATGGGCTTGCGGGCGACGCCCGTCTCCATGGCGGCCCTGGCCACCGCCGGCGGCACCGTGTGGATCAGGCGCGGGTCGAACGGGACCGGGATGATGTAGTCGCGGCCGAAACGGGGCCGCTCGCCCTGGTAGGCGGCCGCGACCTCGTCGGGCACGTCCTCGCGGGCGAGCTCGGCCAGCGCCCGCACCGCCGCGATCTTCATCTCCATGTTGATCGTGGTGGCCTGCACGTCGAGGGCGCCCCGGAAGATGTAGGGGAAGCCGAGCACGTTGTTGACCTGGTTCGGATAGTCCGAGCGGCCGGTCGCCACGATCGCGTCGCTGCGGATCTGGCCCACCTCCTCGACGGTGATCTCGGGATCGGGGTTGGCCATCGCGAAGATGATCGGGTTCGGGGCCATCGAGCGGATCATCTCGGCCGAGAAGGCGCCCTTCACGGACAGACCGTAGACGATGTCGGCGCCCTCCATCGCCTCGGCCAGCGTGCGCTTGGTCGTGCGCACCGCATGCGCCGACTTCCACTGGTTCATGCCCTCGCTGCGCCCCTCGTGGACGACGCCCTTGGTGTCGCACAGGATGACGTTGCCCGGCCCGAAGCCCATCGCCTTGAGAAGCTCGATGCAGGCGATCCCGGCCGCGCCCGCGCCGTTCACCACGAGCCTGGCGGTCGCGATGTCGCGACCCGTGAGGTGCAGCGCGTTGATGAGGCCCGCCGTGGCGATGATGGCGGTGCCGTGCTGGTCGTCGTGGAAGACCGGGATGTCCATCAATTCCCGCAGCCGGTCCTCGATGATGAAGCACTCGGGCGCCTTGATGTCCTCCAGGTTGATGCCCCCGAAGGTCGGCCCGAGATAGCGCACGCAGTTGATGAAGGCCTCCGGATCCTCCGTGCCGACCTCGAGGTCGAAGGAATCGATGTCGGCGAAGCGCTTGAACAGCACCGCCTTGCCCTCCATCACGGGCTTCGAGGCGAGGGCGCCTCGGTTGCCGAGGCCGAGGATCGCGGTGCCGTTCGAGATCACCGCCACGAGGTTGCCCTTGGCCGTGTAGTCGTAGGCCGTCGCCGGATCCTCCGCGATGGCGAGCACCGGCACGGCGACGCCCGGCGAGTAGGCGAGCGAGAGGTCGCGCTGCGTCGCCATCGGCTTCGTGGCCACCACTTCGAGCTTGCCGGGACGCCCGTGCGCGTGGAACTGCAGGGCCTCCTCGTCCGTGAAGGTCGGGCGCTTGGCGCGGCGGGGCGCGGTCTTCTCGGTCATGGGCTCCTCCTCTGGGTGAGGGCGCCTATCGATCGTGCGCAAAGCACACAAGCCTGCGCGCGGGCCCGGACGCTCGCCCGGGTTACAGGTCGGCGCCACCGTCGACTGGGCCTTCTCCCCAACCTAAGGCCGGACCTCGGCCTGATTCGGCCGCGCGGCTCTGCTATGAAGCCGGCATGCCCCACGCCGCAGCCCGCTCGATCGCGAAGACCCGTCCCGCGACGCAGGAGGAGAGCGTGAGCTCGCCGGCGCTCGACCCTGCCGGCGCCACGCCCATGATGGCGCAGTATATCGAGATCAAAGCGGCCAATCCGGACAGCCTCCTGTTCTACCGGATGGGGGATTTCTACGAGCTGTTCTTCCAGGACGCCGAGATCGCGTCGCGGGCGCTCGGCATCGTGCTGACGAAGCGCGGCAAGCATGCGGGCGCCGACATCGCCATGTGCGGCGTACCCGTGGAGCGGGCCGACGATTACCTGAACCGCCTGATCGCGCTCGGGCACCGGGTCGCGGTCTGCGAGCAGACCGAGGATCCGGCCGAGGCCAAGCGCCGCGGCCCGAAATCGGTGGTGCGCCGCGCGGTGGTGCGTCTCGTCACGCCGGGCACGATCACGGAGGACCGCCTGCTCGATCCGGGCCGCGCGAACCTGCTGCTGGCGCTCGGCCGCCGCAAGGTCTCGGAGACCGCCCACGCCTACGGCCTCGCGGCGGTCGACATCTCGACCGGGCGCTTCTCCTTGAGCGAGGTAGGCGGCGCCGAGCTCGCCGGCGCCATCGCGCGCCACGACCCGCGCGAGATCGTCCTCTCCGAGGCGATCCACGCCGATCCGGCCCTGGCGCGGCTCTGGGCCGACCTCGCGGTGCCGGTGACGCCGCTCGGCCAGGGCGAGCTCGAGCCGCACGCCGCCGAGCGCCGTATCCGGGAGCAGTTCGGCGTCGCGACGCTCGAGGGGTTCGGCAGCTTCTCGCGGGCCGAGATCGCGGCGGCCGGCGCGGCGCTCCTCTACATCGAGCGCACGCAGATCGGCGCCCGGCCGCCCCTCAACCCGCCGACGCGCGAGGCAGGCGGGGCGACGCTCAGCATCGACGCGGCGACGCGCGCCAATCTCGAACTCACGCGGACGCTCTCGGGCGCCCGCGCCGGGAGCCTGCTCGACGCCATCGACCGCACGGTCTCGGCGAGCGGGGCGCGGCTGCTCGCCGAGCACCTGGCCGGACCGCTGATGGACCTCGAGGCGATCGCCCGGCGCCACGAGGCGGTGGCGTTCCTCGCCGAGGACCGCGCGCTCCGCCGCGCCCTGCGCGAGGCGCTCGCCCGCGCCCCCGACCTCGCCCGTGCGCTCTCGCGCCTCGGGCTCGGGCGCGGCGGCCCGCGCGATCTCGCGGCGATCCGCGACGGGCTCGACGCGGCCGGCGCCATCGCGGGCCTCATGGCGGAGGCCGAGGCGTTGCCGGCGCGGCTCGGCGAGCTTGCCGGGCATCTCGCGGGCGCCGATCGCGACCTCGTCGGGCGGCTGCGATCGGCGCTCGGTGACGAGCTTCCCCTGAGCCGGCGCGACGGCGGCTTCGTGCGCGCCGGCTACCAGCCGGAGATCGACGAGGCGCGCCTTCTCGGCCAGGATTCGCGCAAGGTCATCGCGGCCCTGCAGGCCCGCTACGCCGAGGAGAGCGGCTGCCGCACGCTGCGGATCAAGCATAACAACGTGCTGGGCTACTACATCGAGGTGCCCCAGGCGGTCGGAGAGGCCTGCCTGAAGGGCCTGATGCGCGACTTCGTCCACCGTCAGACCATGGTCGACGCCATGCGCTTCACGAGCGTGGAGCTCGGCGAGCTGGAGGCGAGGATCGCGGGCGCCTCCGAGCGCGCGCTCGCGCTCGAGGCGACCGTGTTCGACGATCTCGCGGCGCGGGTGCTGGCGGAGGCCCCGGCGATCGCGGACGTCGCCGAGGCGCTGGCCGGGCTCGACGTCTCGGCAAGCCACGCGGAGCTCGCGGTGGAGCTGAGCTGGACGCGCCCGCGCGTCGACGACAGCCTCGCCTTCGCGGTGGAGGGCGGGCGCCATCCCGTCGTCGAGGCGGCGCTGCGGCGGACCGGCGAGCCCTTCATCGCCAACGATTGCGACCTGTCGGGCGAGGGGCGCGGCCGCATCCGGCTCGTCACCGGCCCGAACATGGGGGGCAAGTCGACGTTCCTGCGCCAGAACGCGCTGATCGCGGTGCTCGCCCAGATGGGCGCCTTCGTGCCGGCGGCCGCGGCCCGGATCGGCCTCGTCGACCGGCTGTTCTCGCGGGTCGGCGCTGCGGACGACCTCGCGCGCGGGCAATCGACCTTCATGGTCGAGATGGTGGAGACCGCCGCCATCCTCAATCAGGCCACGCGCCGCTCCCTCGTGATCCTTGACGAGATCGGCCGCGGCACCGCGACCTTCGACGGGCTCTCGATCGCCTGGGCCTGCCTGGAGCAGCTCCACGAGGCGAATGCCTGCCGGGCGCTGTTCGCCACCCATTTCCACGAGCTGACGGCCCTGAGCCAGCGCCTCGCGCGCCTCGACAACGCGACCCTGAAGGTGGCCGAGCATCGGGGACAGGTTGTGTTCCTGCACGAGGTGGTGCCGGGCGTGGCCGAGCGCTCCTACGGCTTGCAGGTGGCCCGCCTCGCCGGTCTTCCCTCCGCCGTGATCGCGCGGGCGGGCGCGATCCTGAAGGGACTGGAGAGGGCCGACCGCGACCGGCCCGTCCGCCCGAGGATCGACGACCTGCCGCTCTTCGCGAGCCTCGCGCCGCCGCCCCCGCCGGAGCCGGCCCCCGCCGACGACGCGCTCGGCCTGCTTCTCGACGCGATCGATCCCGACGCGATGACGCCGCGCGAGGCGCTCGACGCCCTCTACCGGCTCAAGCGCGAGCGGGCCGCGAAGGCGTGAGGCCCGGACGGCGCGCGCTCGTCCGGGAGTCCGCGACGCGAACGACGATTCCGAGGCGAGACGCGGAAGGCCGCTTCTCCCGCGCGGGTTCTCCCGCGCGGGCTCGCCCGTTCACGCGAGAGGATCGGTGCAGGTTTCGAGAAGTGATCGTCCGGGCGCGGGTCCCCTTTCCCGAACGCAAGCGAGGGGACGGCGCATCCGAGCGACGCCCGCCGGTCAATGCGACGGCGCCAGGCTGAATCCGTCCGGCGCGTCAAAGATCGGCCTGCGGCCGGCCCGGCACTCGGCGACGTAGGCGAGGGCGGTCGCCACCACGCGCTCGGAATAGGGCTTGGCGATCACCCCCAGCGCGCCCGCGAAATCATCGGGAATGCGCTTGCTGTTGGCCGTCATGAACAGCACCGTGGTGCGCGGGTCGGCGCTGAGCGCCCGTGCCACCTCGACGCCGGTCGGGCCGTCGACGAGGTGGATGTCGACCAGCGCCACGTCCGGCGCCGTCGAGGCCCCGAGCGCGATCGCTTCGGACGAGCTCGCGGCGACGCCGACCGTGACGTGACCGAGATCGTCGAGGAGATATTCGAGTTCGAGGGCGATCAGGGCCTCGTCTTCCACCACGAGGATGCGCAAAGCGGATTCGACCGTCATGGCTCCTCCCCGGGTCTGTTCGTCCGGCGCCTCGTTCAACACGCTGCCAGACCGCCTCACTCCGCGCGATCGAGCGGAATGCTGATCTCGACCCGGGTGCCCGGGGCCGCCGGCTGCCACGCGATGGTGCCGCGCAACTGCCGCACCACCATCTCGACGAGGTTGCGCCCGAACCCGGCCGGGTTCCCGGCGCCTGCGGGCAGGCCGATTCCGTCATCCTCGATCAGGAGCCGCAGGCCGCCATCGTCGCGATGCGCCGCGATGCAGACGCGTCCGGCCCGGCCGTCCGGGAAGGCGTGGCGCACCGCGTTGGTGGCGAGCTCGTGCATCATCAGGGCGAGCGGTGCCGCCATCGCGGCCGAGACCGCGATCGAGTCGACCTCAGCCTGTACGGTGGTCCGCTCGGTGTCGATCCCGGCCGTGAGGTCGGCCAGGAAATCGGCCGCAAAATCGCGCAGGTTGAACCGCGTGACGTCGCCGGCCGAGTAGAGCATGCGGTGGGCGGTCGACAGGGCGCCGATCCGCTCGGCCATCCCCTGAAGCGCCTCCCGCGCCTCGCCCTCCGGCGTGCGCCGCGCCTTGAGCAGCATCAGCGAGGAGATCACCTGAAGGTTGTTCTTGACCCGGTGATCGACCTCGTGGAGCAGGGCCGTCTTCTGCTCCAGGGCCGCCTGCAGATCGGCGGTGCGCGCGTCGACCTGACGCTCGAGCTCGTCGTTTGTGCCCCGGATCGCCTGCTCCATGCGGCGCTTGTCCGTCATGTCGGCCTGGGCCGCGAAGAAGAAGGCGACCTCGCCCGACGCATCGCGCACCGGGCAGATCGTCATGGCGTTCCAGAACGGCGTGCCGTCCTTGCGGTAGTTGAACACCTCGCACTCGATCGGCTCGGCGGCCCCGATCGCCGCGCCCATGCGGCGCACCTCGCCGGGATCGGTGGCGCGGCCCTGGAGCATGCGGCAGTTCCGGCCGTAGAGGTCGTCCCGCCCGTAGCCGGTCAGACGCACGAAGGCATCGTTGACCCAGACGATCGGGTTGTCGTGCCGGCGCGCGTCCGTGACGACCATCGGCGTCGGGCTCGCCCCGAAGGCCGCGGCGAAGGTGCCCTCACCGAGGCCGGCGCCCCGCGCTGCGCGTCTGTCGTCGTCCGTCATGCCGCCGACCGCACTTCAGAACTCCCCGCAACCCGCAACGCGTCCCGCCGGGCGACGCACGCGAAGGCCGCCGGGTGCGAACCGGCCACCTCGGTCGCGGTTCCGCGCCCGGACGGCCTGTCCACCGCGAAATTGGGCGCAGCGTGTTAAGAAATCGTCGACCATCATCCCCCACGGCCTGTCCGCCACGGCCCGCAGCCGATGATTCGGTCCGAGGGCGCAAGGCTGCCACGATTTTTGCGGAACAAGGCGCGCGAGCCCGAGGAGTTCCATTCATGCCCGCCAAAGCTTCGCACACGAAGCTCCGGATGCGCGATGTCGTCGAGGATTCGCGCATCGCCCTGATGCTGGCGCTAGGCTTCGCCTGCGGCCTGCCGATCCTGCTCGTATTCTCGACGCTCTCGGCTTGGCTCGCCACCGCCGGGATCCAGCGCACCAGCATCGGCCTCCTCTCCTACGTCTCCTTCGCGTACTCGCTGAAGTTCGTCTGGGCGCCGGTGATCGACCGGCTCGACCTGCCGGTCCTGGCGCGATGGCTCGGGCGGCGGCGGGCCTGGATGCTGCTCTCGCAGCTCGCGGTGGCCGCCGGCCTCATTGGCATGAGCCAGGGCGACCCGGCCGCGTCCTTGAGCTTCATGGTGATCTGCGCCCTCGTCACGGCCTTCGCCTCCGCGACGCAGGACATCGTCGTCGACAGCTGGCGCATCGACGCCGCCCCGACCGAGCGTCAGGGCGTGATGCTCGCCGCCTACCAGCTCGGCTACGCGGTGGCCCGTGCCTTCGCGGGGGCGGGCGCCCTCTACATCGCGCAAGGGGCCGGCTGGTCGCTCGCCTACGGGGCGATGGCCCTGCTGATGCTCACCGGATTCATCGCGACGCTGTTTGCCCCCCGCCAGGATCCGGCGCCGGTGCCCGACGAGCATCGCTCGGTCGGGCGCACGCTCCAGATCGCGGTGGTCGAGCCTTTCGGCGACCTCGTGCGGCGCAAGGGAATGCGGCTCGTCCTGATCCTGTCGCTGATCATGCTCTACCGCCTGCCCGACATCATCTCGGGCGTGATGGCGCAGCCCTTCTACATCGAGCAGGGCTTCACGCTCACCGAGATCGCCAACGTCACCAAGATCTACGGCGTGATCGTCGGCGTGGCGGGCGCGCTCGCGGGCGGCTACGCGGTGATCCGCTTCGGGCTGCAGGCCTCGCTCCTGTTCGGCGGCATCGCGGCGGCGGCCTCGAACCTGATGTTCTCCTGGCTCGCCCTGAGCGGGCACGACACGGCGCTGTTCATCGCCAGCATCTCGATCGACAATTTCGCGGGCAACTTCGCGGGCACGGCGCTGATCGCCTACATGTCGAGCCTCACCGCGCCGGCCTTCGTGGCGACGCAATACGCGCTGCTGTCCTCGCTCTACGCGCTGCCGGGCAAGTTCGTCGGCGGCTTCTCGGGCTACATGGTCGACGCACTCGGCTACCCAAAATTCTTCGCCGCCTCCGCCGCCATCGGCATCCCGGTGGCGCTCCTCTGCCTCGTGCTGATCGCCCTGCGCGAGGGTGCGACCGAGCCCGAGGCCGAGGCCGCGCTGCCGCCCGAGGAGGAGGCGATTGCCGCCAAGGCATGAGCGCCGAAGGAACCAAGTCCGCGCCCTGACGCTTGCCTTGACCGATCGCCCCGGCACGCGGCGGACCGGCGCGAGAACCAGCAAGGGACCTCAGACGTGAGCGACATCACCCTCGCCGGCGAGACCCTGCCGGCACCCACCGGCGCCGAGGCGCGCGCGCTCAGCGACGAGGACCTGGCCGCTCTCCGGCGGGCCGTCCGCGCCCTGGAGCAGCCGGGCCTCGCCGCGCGCCTCTCGGCGGCCGCCGGCGCGCCCCTCGACATGATCGGCCGCTCGCTGCCGGCCCCCGTGACCGACGCGGTCGCCCGCACCACCGAGACGGCGATGCGCGCCGCCCTGCGGGTCGCGCTCAGGACGCTTCCCAGGAAGGACGCCGCGCCGGGGACGGCGGTGGAGCCGCTGACCCGGCGCCGGGAGCATCCGCTCGCACGCCTGCTCGGATCGAGCGACCGCACCCACAAGGCGCTCGCGGCAGCGTCGGGAGCCGTGGGCGGAGCCTTCGGGCTCGCGACGCTCGCGGTCGAGCTTCCCGTCTCCACGACCCTGATGCTTCGCTCGATCGCCGAGATCGCCCGCCAGGAGGGCGAGGACATCGAGACGCCCGAGGGCGCCCTCGCCTGCGTGCAGGTCTTCGCGCTCGGCGGACGCGGCGGCGAGGCGGGCCTCGTCGACAGCGGCTACTTCGCGGTGCGGGCCGCGCTCGCCAAGACCATGGCGGAGGCCGCGCGCTACGCCGGCAGCCGCGCGCTGATGGACGAGGCGGCGCCCGCGCTCCTGCGATTCTCGGCCCAGATCGCGGCAAGGTTCGGGATCGTGGTCTCCCAGAAGGTCGCCGCGCAGGCGGTGCCGATCCTCGGCGCGGTCGGAGGGGCGGCCATCAACGCCGCTTTCATGGACCATTTCCAGTCGACGGCCCGCGCCCATTTCACGGTCCGGCGCCTGGAGCGGGTCTACGGCAAGCCGACGGTGCGCGCCGCCTACGAGATCGAGAAGGCGGCCCTCGCGGCCGCCTGACCGGCGCCCGCCGGCGGGTTGATTTCGGCAGGCTGTTCCGCACTGATCTGCCGGCAAAGCATCCGCGGGCCGGCGGCCCGTCGCATCGGATCGGAGGCGCGCCCTGCTCGGCAATGCGGAGATGATCGGACGGCTCGCCCTCGCGGCCGTGCTCGGCAGCATCATCGGGCTCGAGCGGGAGCGGCTGCTATGGGCGGCGGGACTGCGGACGCACATGCTGGTCTGCGTCGGCGCCTGCCTGTTCATGCTGGTGTCGAGCTTCGGCTTCGCCGATGTCGTCGCGCACGACCACGTGGTGCTCGACCCCTCGCGCGTCGCCGCGCAGGTGGTCTCGGGGATCGGCTTCCTCGGCGCCGGCACCATCCTGCTGCGGGGCGAAGTGGTGCGCGGGCTCACCACCGCGGCGAGCCTCTGGGCGGTGGCGGCGATCGGGCTCGCGAGCGGCGGCGGCCTCTACGTCCCGGCGCTCGCCGCGACCGCGATCGTGTTCGCGATCCTGGCCGGCATGAAGCCCATCGAGGAGCGCTGGCGCGACCGCGCGCAGAGCCGCGTGCTCCGGGTCAGCGCGCAGGCCGGCTGCCTGACCCTCGACACGGTGCAGGAGGCGAGCGGGCAGCCGCTGTCGCGCATCAAGCAGTTCGTGGTGCAGCCGGGCCCGCAAGAGGGCCGGGAGGACATCCGCATCGCCTTCGCGCGCCTGCCCGCCGGCCAGCTCAGCGAGATCGCCGGCCGATTGCGCACCCGCCCCGGCGTCGAGAGCATCGAGATCGAGGAAGGCTGAGCGGCGTCAGGCCGTCGCCTCCGGCGCGCCGTTGTCGAGGAAGAGGCGGTAGGCCGGGTTTTCCGTCTCGTCCGTGCAGGGGTAGCCGAGCTCGGCCACGACCGCGTGAAAGCGGGCGCGCTCGGATTCCGGCACCGTGATGCCCGCCAGCACCCGGCCGTAATCGGCGCCGTGGTTGCGGTAGTGGAACAGCGTGATGTTGAAATCCTCGCCGAGCCCGTCGAGGAAGCGCATCAGGGCGCCCGGTCGCTCCGGGAACTGGAACCGATAGAGGCGCTCGTTCGTCAGGCCCGTGGCGCGCCCGCCCACCATGTAGCGGATGTGGACCTTGGCCATCTCGTTGTCGCTCATGTCGAGGACGCGGTAGCCGCCCTCGCGCAGCGACGCGACGAGCGCCCGCTTCTCGGCCAAGCCGCCCGCGAGGTTCACGCCGACGAAGATCTGCGCCTCGGCATCCTTCGCGTAGCGGTAGTTGAACTCCGTGATGGCGCGCGGACCCAGCGTGCCGATGAAGGCCCGGTAGGCCCCGGCGCGCTCGGGGATCGTGACGCCGAACAGCACCTCGCGCTGCTCGCCGATCTCGGCCCGTTCCGCGATGTGTCGCAGGCGGTCGAAATTGAGATTGGCGCCGCTCGAGATCGCCACCAGCGTGCCGGCGCCCCCCTCGCGCTCGGCGTAGAGCTTGGCGCCCGCCAGCGCCAGCGCCCCCGAGGGCTCCGAGACCGCGCGTGTGTCGTCGAACACGTCCTTCACGGCCGCGCACATGGCGTCGGTGTCGACGGTGATCACCTCGTCGAGGCTCTCGCGGCAGAGCCGGAAGGTCTCGTCGCCCGCGCGGCGCACCGCGACGCCGTCGGCGAACAGGCCGACGCTGTCGAGCGTCGTCGGCTCGCCGGTCGCGAGCGCCGCCGCCATGCAGGCCGCATCGTCCGGCTCGACGCCGATGACCCGGGTCTCGGGGCGCAGGTACTTGACGAAGGTCGCGACGCCCGCGGCCAGGCCGCCGCCGCCGACGGGCACGAAGATCGCCTCGATCGGACCCGTGTGCTGGTGCAGGATCTCCATGCCGATCGTGCCCTGGCCGGCGATCACGTCGGGATCGTCAAAGGGGTGCAGGAAGGTCAGGCCCTCCTCGGCCTCGCGGCGGCGCGCCTCGGCCAAGGCCTCGTCGAAGGTGTCGCCGTGCAGCACGACCTCGGCCCCGCGCGCCCGGCAGGCATCGACCTTGATGGCGGGCGTCGTGCGCGGCATCACGATGACGGCCCGCACGTCGAGCTTGGCGGCCGACAGGGCCACGCCCTGCGCGTGGTTGCCGGCCGAGGCGCAGATGACCCCGCGGGCGAGCTGGTCCGCGTCGAGCCCCGACATCTTGTTGTAGGCCCCGCGCAGCTTGAACGAGAAGACGGGCTGCAGATCCTCGCGCTTGAGGAGAATCGGTCGCGCGTAGCGCGCCGAGAGACGCGGCATCGGGTCGAGCGGGCTCTCGATCGCCACGTCGTAGACGCGGGCGGTGAGGATCTTGCGGATATAGTCGGTCACGGGCCGGGACGATTCTTTCGCGGATGCCGGGATGGGGCCTTCGCCCCGAGATAGACCTTCGTGACCGACAATGCGAGCGGCGGGCCGGCGGCCCCGCGCCTCAGGACAGCCGCTCGACGAGCGCAGCGATCCACACCAGCGCCGCGACGGCCTGGGCCAGGAAGGCGCCGGCCGAGGCGAGATCCTTGACGGTGCCGATGCTCGGGTGGCGATCCGGATGGAGATGGTCGCAGAGCTTCTCGATCGCCGTGTTGAGGAACTCGGCCGCCAGCATCAGGAGCAGGCTCGCGACGAGCGCCACGCGCACCCACAGGCCGGAACCCAGGACCAGCGCCACCGGCACGCCGAGGGCGAGGAGGGCGAGTTCCTGGCGCACCGCACGCTCGGTCCGAGCTCCGTGCAGGAGGCCGCGCCAGGAATTCAGGAAGGCGAGGATCAGGGTGTCCATGCTCAGGGCCCGGCCTCGGTGTCACCGGGCGCGGCCCGCGCGATCCACTTGGCGAGGACGGGCCCGGTGATCAGCACCACGAACAGGCGCAGGGTCTGCACGGCCAGGACGAAGGAGACGTCGGCCTTCGATCCCACCGCGATGATCGCCACGGAATCGAGGCCGCCGGGGCTCGTCGCCAGGAACGCCGTGAGGAAGTCGATCGCCAGGAGATGCGTCAGCCCGAAGGCCCAGCCCGCGCAGAGCAGGATGACGGCGAGCGTCGCCGCGAAGATGCCCGGCAGGGCGTGGATCGTCTCCCGCAGGGTCTCGCGGGTGAAGCGCAGGCCGACATACCAGCCAATCACCGCGTAGGCCGCCTCGAGCAGCGGCACCGGCAGCGCGATGCTGGCGATCCCGGTCGCGTGAAGGCCCGATCCGAGGATCATCGGTCCGATCAGGGCACCGGCCGGAAGGCGGAGCGCGAGCGCGACACCGGCGCCGAGGATCGCCACCGCGAGGGTTGCCACGACCGAGAGCGGCGCCATCGCCTGGGCGGGCATGCTGCCGGCGCTGACCGCGGAGGCGTCGGTGAGGAACCGGGCCACGAGAGAGGCGGACAGCACCACGGTGGCAACCCGCACGTATTGCATGAAGGCGACGAGGCGGGGATCGGAGCCGTATTCCTCGGCCATCGCCACCATGGCGGCAGCCCCGCCCGGCGAGGAGCCCCAGGCCGCCGTCGTGCCAGGGAGCACGCGCAGGCGCGTCAGCACGTAGCCGACGATCGCCCCCGCCAGCACGGTGACGAGCACGACGAGCAGGATCAGGATACCGTCGTCGAGGATCGTGCCGGCGATCTCCGCCGTGATCGCGTGGGCGACGAGGCAGCCGATCAGGGCCTGCGCGCCCTGGAAGCCGGGCTTCGGGATGCGCAGGCCGGCGCCCTGCACCCCGAAGGCGATCGCGGCGAGCATCGGGCCGAGCAGGAGCGCCGCCGGAAAATGCGCCAGCGTGAGGCCGAAGGCGAGGATGCCCGAGGCGACGAGGAGAGCCGCCCAGAGGCCGATGGTCTTGCGGTCGGGCAAGGGGATCCGTCGTGGTGCCGCGCGGGCCGCCGGCGCCGCGTCGTCAGGTGGCGCTACACCGGATCGGCCACGCTGTCACGGCGTCCCGGCGGTTGGCTGCCCTGCGGGTTCGGACAACCCTCGCCAACGTCCGCGATCCGGCAGGCGGCTGTGCCGGCCGGCGCATGCGCGCGGAAGAAGGCGGCGAGATGCTCGAGGCCCGCCGCGCGCGGGTCGCTCGAGCGCCAGGCCAGCGCGATGGTGCGGCCCGGGCCGTCCGCATCGAAGCCGCGCGTCACGATGAGCCCGCTCGGATCGGGCCCGGCCGGCACGGCGAGCGCCGGCAGCAGCGTGTAGCCGGCCCCCGCCGCCACCATCGAGCGCAGGGTCTCGAGGCTGGTGGCGTGCCGCCCGGCCGAGCTCCCGGCCCCGCAGGCCGCTACCGCCTGGTCGCGCAGGCAATTGCCCTCGTCGAGGAGCAGGAGGTCCGGGCCGGCGATGTCGGTCGCCCGCAGGGCGCCACCCTGGGCGAGGGCGTGATCGGCCGGACAGGCGAGCCAGAAGGGCTCGACGAAGAGCGGCGAGATCGCGAGGCCCGACGCGGACAGCGGCAGGGACACGAGCGCCGCGTCGATGCGCCCGTCGCGCAGGCCCTCCAGGATCTCGGCGGTGCGCGCCTCGCTGAGCGCCAGCGACAGGAGCGGGAAGTCCTGGCGCAGGGCGCGCAGCACGAGCGGGAACAGGTAGGGCCCGAGCGTCTGGATGGCCGCCAGCACGAGCCGCCCGGTCAGCGGGGCGCCGCGGCCCTCGCTCGCCAGCGCCAGGAGGCGCTGCGCCTCGGCCAGCACGGCACGGGCCTGCCGCACGATGATCTGGCCGGCCGGCGTCAGCAGGACGCGCCGGTTCGAGCGCTCGAACAGGACGATGCCGAGCGCCTCCTCCAGCTTGCGCACCTGCACGCTCAGGGTCGGCTGGCTCACGTTGCAGCGATCCGCGGCGCGGCCGAAATGGTTCTCGTCGGCGATGGCGACCACGTACCCGAGGTCGCGAAGGGAGAGACCCGCAACGTTCATAGGCTGCATCTATCATAATCTTTGCGACGATGCATTTGCCAATGAGTCACGAGGGGGTCATAACGGCTGTCCAGAACGGTTCCAGGCTCGCCCGCGTCGATCCGCGCATCAGGGCGTTCCCCACCACACATCCAGAGAGGCGCAGCGCATGAGCGATCAACGTCCCATTCTGACGACCCGGCAGGGCCATCCGGTCCGAGACAACCAGAGCCTGCGCACGGTCGGCGAGCGGGGTCCGGCGACGCTTGAGAACTACCAGTTCATCGAGAAGATCACCCATTTCGACCGCGAGCGGATCCCGGAGCGCGTGGTTCATGCCCGCGGCGCCGGCGCGCACGGCTACTTCGAGGCCTACGGCAAGATCGGCGATGAGCCGGCCTCCAAGTACACCCGCGCCCGCGTCCTGAACGAGACCGGCGTGAAGACGCCGATGTTCGTGCGCTTCTCCACGGTGGCCGGCGCCAAGGAGAGCCCGGAGACGGCCCGGGATCCGCGCGGCTTTGCGGTCAAGTTCAAGACCGTCGACGGCAATTGGGACCTCGTGGGCAACAACCTCAAGGTGTTCTTCATCCGCGATGCGATCAAGTTCCCCGACATGATCCACGCCTTCAAGCCCGACCCGGTGACGAACCGGCAGGAGGCCTGGCGCTTCTTCGACTTCGTCGCCGCGCACCCGGAATCGATCCACATGGTGACGTGGCTGAAGTCGCCCTGGGGCATCCCGGCGAATTACCGCGAGATGGAGGGCTCGGGCGTCAACACCTACAAGCTCGTCAACGACCAGGGCGAGGCGGTGCTGTGCAAGTTCCACTGGATCCCGAAGCAGGGCGTCCGCAACCTCACCTCGGGCGAGGCCGAGGCGATCCAGGCCAAGAATGTCGGCCACGCCACGCAGGATCTCTACGACAACATCGCGGCCGGCAATTTCCCCGAATGGGAATTCGCCGTGCAGATCATGCCCGACGGCCCGAACGACCATCTCTCGTTCGACCCGCTCGATGACACGAAGCGCTGGCCCGAGGACCAGTTCCCGCTCCTGAAGTGCGGCCGGATGGTGCTCGACCGGGTGCCGGACAACTTCTTCGCCGATGTCGAGCAGTCGGCCTTCGGCACGGGCGTCCTCGTCGACGGCATCGACTTCTCGGACGACAAGATGCTGCAGGGTCGGACCCTGTCCTACTCGGACACGCAGCGCTACCGCGTCGGCGCGAACTACCTGCAGTTGCCGATCAACGCGCCTCAAGCAGGCGTGAAGGTCTACTCGAACCAGCGCGACGGGCAGATGACCTACACGGTCGACGCCCGCGGCGAGAACCGGCACATCAACTACGAGCCGTCGACGATCGGCGAGGGACTCCGTGAGGCGCCGAAGCGCAAGGAGTACCATCAGCCGGTTGAGGGCAACCTCGGCCGTTACCAGACGAGCCGCACCGAGGACGACTACACGCAGGCCGGCAACCGCTACCGCTCCTTCGAGGATTGGGAGCGCGAGGATCTGATCGCCAATCTCGTGGCCGACATGAAGGAGTGCCCCGAGCCGATCCAGCTGCGGATGGTCTGGCACTTCTGGCACGCGGACGAGGATTACGGCCGCCGCGTTGCGGAGGGCGCGGGCATCGACCTTGAGAAGGCCAAGGCCCTTCCGCCGCTGCCGGGCCGCGCCGCACCGCACAAGCGTCTCCAGGCGGAAACCTACACCGAGGGCGGCCACGCCCATCAGGCTGCGGCCGAGTAGCGGGCGCCGCCGCTTCGCCGACCTTCGCCCCGCCCGGTCTCTGACCGGGCGGGTTTTTTGCGGTCTGCCGGTCTCTGACCGGGCGGGTTTTTTGCGGTCTGCCGGTCTCCGACCGGGCGGGGCTTTGGCGGTCTGCCGGTCTCGGACGGACGAGGTTTTTCCTGGGCCTGGGGCACCTCGCCCGCCATGCCGAGTTGCCTCGTCGAGGGCGCAAGAGGATGCAGGGGCGCGGTCGCGATGAGCCAGATCCTGAGGGCGGGCGAGGGCGAGAGCGTGCGGATCGGTGGCATGCGCGTGACCTATCTCGCGCGCAGCCGCTCGACGCACGACGCCATGGGCATCTACGCCGTGAGCCTCGCGCCGCACTCGCCCGGCGCCGGGCTGCACCGCCACGCGGTGCTCACCGAGACCTTCGAGGTGCACGAGGGCACGCTGTCGCTGCGCATCGACGGGCGTGACCTCGATGCCGGGGCGGGGGATTTCGTGCTGATCCCGCCCGGCCAGCCCCACGCCTTCGCCAACCGCGGCGACCGGCCGGTTCGCTTCACCCTGAGCTTCACGCCTGCGCTCGCCCGCGAAGGGTTCTTCGAGGGGCTCGCCAAGCTCGCCGCGCAGGGCCGGCTCTCGGACGAGGACGCCATGGAGCGGCTGATGCGCCGCTACGACCAGGAGCCGCTGGAAGGCTTCGGCGGGTGGAGCGAGATCGCCTAGGCTATGGTGAGGATTTAAGATTTGGGTCTACCGGGTCGAGGCGAGATCTGATTCAAGGCTGCTTTTTGGGAGAGCTGCCTTGTCATTCCAGCCTGACCCGGAC